>JBIPLZ010000437.1:0-3272 GCA_044369395.1 Flavobacteriales bacterium
GCGGCGGCGCGCGGGGGCGGGCGGTCATGGGCGGGCGGGCGCATGTGCGTTGGTTGTGCACAGCGAGTCATGCCCTTCACGGGTTAGGGCCCTTGCAGCGGGGAAAGGGAGGGGCTCGGGCAGGCGTGGGCGGGGACAGGCCACAGCGGCGGGGAGGCGGGCGGCAGGGCGTGCGCACGGCCCATTTGCGCGCCAGCAAAGTCGCGCGCACGCGCGGCGAACGTGCTGCTCGTCGTGCTGGCCGGGGATTGTGTGTTACGTGACGCCATGGGACCCCTGAAAGGGAGGGAGGGCGAAGCGGGTCGCGGGGAGGCGCGCAGGCGTCAGACAGCGCGCGCGCGGGGCCCGTTGGGTGCGTCAAGGGGGTCGAGGGCGGGCAGGCGGCCCCATGGCGGCAAAGTGAGCGTCGTCGCGCGTGTTTTCTTGTAATGGGGGCCTGGGCTAGGTGCAGGGTAGGTGAGGGGGGCGCTGGCGCGCGCGCGAGGCGCGCGGGGCGTCCCCGAGCGCGGTTGGGCGGCTGCGGCGGGTGCGCGGCGCCGGCGCCACCCGCCGGCCTGCTCGACCTCACGCGCGCACGACGCGGACCCGGACGGCGCGGCCGAGAGCGACCTCTTCGTGGTCGTGCTGCCGGCCGAGCCGTCACGGACCGGACGGCGTGTGCGGCGGCGGCCGCGAGGAGGCAGACGCGCAGCCTGATGCACGGCACGGTCTCGCCTCCCATACGCGCCCGCTCCCTCTGGGCGGTGCCGGACGGACGAGAAGGGCGTCGTCCGGCCGCGGCCCAAAAACTCCCCGCCGGCGAGTCCTCTTCCTCCAATGCGCCGCGCGCTGGCAGCGCGCGCGCTGCCAGCGGCGCGGCGCCAGGGCCCGCACCACTTGCATCTCTCTCTGTGCCGCAGCATCGTGGACGACGCGCTCCTGGTCGCGTGCGGCGCGCTCGCGGACAGCAAGGCGCCGCCCGCGCGCGCGGGCGGCTTCGTCCGCGTGCTGTGACGCGGGGAGAGGGCGCGACGGCGAAGGGTGCAAGCTCCGCCCCCTCGGCGCCCTCAAAGCCCGGCGCGACGCACGCACCGCCACTGCACGTGCTGCCAGTCACGTCAGAGTTGCTAGAGAGGCGCGGCTGTGCAGTGTGCCAGTCCGGCCGCGTCAACTTTTGTGCCCAAGCGGCACACAAATGGCGAACTGCAGGACGCGGCGCTGCACCTTGGCGTCCCCGCGGGGCTTGATGACGGCGAAAGGCTGGCGCCGGCGCTGCACCTGCTCGTAGCGCGACCGTGGCAGCGCCCAGTAAATCGTTATGTCCGAAGTACCGAGCGCGTCTGCGACAGGCGCAGCGCCCTCGTCGTCGCGCTCGCCGTGCTGCAGCTTAATATCGTGTTTCACGTTGATTGTGAAGTTGACGAGGGCCTTGCCGCGTCCGAGGACTGCGTCGACGGCAGTGTAGTTGGTGGACTCTGGCACAAAGACGGTCGCGTCGAGCTCCGCCGGGCTGAGCAAGCGCACGGTAGCAGCGAGCGCCGCCGCGGAGGCGAAGAAGACCTTGGAGCTGGGCGGGAGCACGAGCTTGTCGTCCTTGCCGCCAGCTGAGAGCTCGCAGCGGTCGAACTCGCCGCCGGCGAGGAGTGCCTGCATCGCGGACAGCTCGAAGAGATCGCCGTAGAGCCTGGCGGCCGCCGGGCTTGCGGGCACGCGCGTGAGCAGCGCATCGAGGCGCTGCAGCTCTTGGTCGTTGAGGGCCTCAAACACGGCGCGCTTGATGTAGGGCGAGCCCAGCACGGAGCGATCGAGCACGTATGAGCGCGCGTCGCCCGGGCGCGCAAAGGTGCCGTCAGCGGCCTCGCCCGCAGGCTTGAGGTGCACGAGGCGGTGCGAGGCGCTGGACTCGGACTCGAGCTCGCGCGCGCCCAGCTTGTTGAAGAGCTCGTTGATGTCCACGCTCAACACAGCCGAGTCGAGGCGTGCCTGCGAGTCATCGTCCAGATTGCAGAGCACGTAGCGCGGGATGCCGCCCCACTTGTCGTGGCGCGCCTGCACTCCCGCCTCGGCCTCGGCGCCCGACAGGTGTGGGAAGCACGCGCGCCGCATGTCCTCAATCTCGCGCCGCGAGAAGACCGGGAAGAAGAGACGCCGCGCGCCAAAGCACTTGGCGAACTCCTTCCACCGCTCGCGCCGCGGCGACGTGATCAGCACCGTGAAGGCGCTGCAGATGGGCGGTGTAATGCCGTCGCAGATGAGCACGGTCAACGCGTTGTTGCGCACAGCGATCGTGCGTTTGTCGAAGTCGGCCTTGGAACAGGCCACGACGCGACCATCGCCATACAGAACAAAGGCGTAGTCCACTTTGTCGCTCACGTAGACCACCGTGCGGCGCGCCTGCACGGCGCGCCACAGCAGGTACGCGCCGAAGGCCGACTTGCCAATGCCCGCGTTGCCGATGATGGTGAACTTGCGGGGCGCGCGCGGAGCGCGCTCGGCGTCGAAGGACGCGAGCACGCCCTCGAAGCAGCCCTCGTAGAAGGACCGCACAAAGAGCGGCTCGCCAGGGCCCAGCTGCGGCCACGCGATGCCGGCGGGTAGCCGCACGAGCAACGCGCCAGACTGCGCGCCGCCGCCCCCCTCGAGAGGCTCGGCGCGCGCGTCGCATAGCGCGTCGCGCAGGCGCTGGTACATTGCGGTGGCCTCGGCCTCGTCCGCGGGCAGCGCAGGCGCGTGGGAGCCCACCGGCGGCGCAGGCGCGTGCACGACGAGGAAGAGCTTGGCGCCAGGCGCGAGCGCGCCGGACGCGACCGACGCGGAGACGGAGAGCATGCCGTCGAGCGGCGCACTGGCGCCCTCGCGCGTGAGAGTGATTGAGCCCAGCGGCGCGTCAACGCGCAGCTTGGCGGCGGCGGCCTCGGTGAGCGCCGCTACGGATGCGCCCGCGCCGACTTCAACCTCCACGACGGCTGCGTCCTCCGGGCGCTTGACGAAGACGCGCAGCGGCTCTGCAGGCGGCGGCGGCGTGGCCGCCGCTGCGAGGCCTCGCGTGGTAGCTGTCCCGCCGGAGAGGTGCGGCGCGGTCGCCTGCGCTCGCGCTGCGGCCGTCCCAGCGCGCGGCGCGAGCTCGGGGTGCGGCGGCGCGCGCGCGCGCGACGCGAAGCTCTGCGCGCGGGCGCGCGCGGCGGCGGCGGCGGCGGCGGGGGCGGGGAGCTGCAGCAGCGGCGACAGCGGCAGCAGCTGCGGCGGCGCCGCCCGCGGCCGGCCCAGCGCGGCGCAGAAGGCGGCGCGCGCGC
>JBIPLZ010000440.1:0-3266 GCA_044369395.1 Flavobacteriales bacterium
AGTCGCTGACGCTGAGCGTCGCGGCCGAGATGCTGGCGGCGGGCAAGCTGCCGCAGGGCGTCAAGCCGTGGCCGGGCTACGCGCCCGTCGACGTCGAGGCCGTCTTCGGCGGCCTCGCCGTGCACCAGCGCATGCGGGACGGCAACAAGGACCTTGGCGGGCTGCTGCATCGCGCGCACTTCGTCGTCAAGCTGGGCCTGGCCAGCGCGCAGACTGGGACCGAGCTCAGAGGAACTATCTTCGACGGCATTGCACGCATCGCTGGCGCTGCCTTTGGCGACGCGCTTGAGTCCAAGGTCCGCCAGGCGAGCACGCCCGGCGAGGCACTTTCTTTTCTCGTGAGCGCCGTGCCGCGCAGCGTGCCCGTGGCCGTGCTCGTCGACGAGTACGACGCCGCCATCATCCAGGACGTTTCCGAAGGGAATTGGGCTGCCGCTAAGAACGGGATCAAGGCGTTGCGCTCGCTGATGGTGACGACGAAGTCTCCCGACATTGGGTCGCGCATTGAGCGCTTCCTCGTCACGGGCGTGGCGCGCTTTGCGCGCACGTCGCTCTTCGCGGGCGCCAACAACTTCTCTGACCTGACCAACGACCCGCTGCTCTCGCGCGTGCTCGGCTTCAGCGAGGCCGAGATCCGCGCCGCCTTTCCTCTCGAGCTCGCGCGGCTCGCACGCTCGCTCGGGACGGACGTCGACGGCGCCGTCGCAGAGCTCGCGCGCTGGTACAACGGCTACAGCTTTGACGGCGCGACGTCGTGCTTCAACCCGTACCCCGTGCTCGTTGCGCTGCGCGCGGGCACCATAACAGAGCGCGAGCTCGATGCCGCGTCGGGCACCAACTGGCTCAGCCTCACGCCCAGCGACGTCGTCGATGGCCTCGCGATGGAGCTGCAGGCCGGCGCGCTCGCCAAGCCGGCGAGCCTCGACATCGCGGACCTCGAGGCGCAGCGCGTGCGCGCCGTGCCGCTGCTTCTGCAGACGGGGCTGCTCTCCGTCGTCGCGGGGCGGCCGGGGCTGTATTGCGCGCCAAACGAGTACGCGCGGCTCTCAATGCAGCAGATGGTCTCGACGGCGCTCAAGGTTGAGCTCACGACGCTCGCGCCCTTTGCGGCCGCGCAGCGCTCGCGCAGCCGCGCGGCCTTCTCGGCCGCGGTTGCGCGCCTCTTCGAGCAGCTTCCGCGCACCATCTTCAAGCACGACGGTCAAGAAAAGGAGAAGCCGCGCGAGGCCGTGTATCACGCATCGCTTTTTTCGGCGCTCAAGGCGACGGAGCAGAGTGGCGTCAACGTGCAGATCCAGAGTGCGTCCATGCGCGGAGTGGCCGACATCGTCGTCCACTTTTCGGGGGCGCCGCACGCGGCCGCGTGGGTCATCGAGATCGGCATCGGCAAGGACGCGGCCGCCAAGCTGCCGCAGGCGCAGGACTACGCGCAGGCGCTCGGCGTGGCCGACGTGTTCTGCTGCGCCATCGTCGTCAACGAAGATGTGAAGTCCGCCTCCGTCAAGGCGGGCGGCGCGGCGCTCTCAGTTGCGTGGTCGCAGCGCGTGGGCAGCGCGTGGGTGCCGCGGCTAGTCTAGGGCCGGCGCCTCGATCGGCGCGGCAAGCGACGGCTCGCTGCGGAGTGACGCGCGCTGCGCCCCCGCTACGAGGGCGGGCGGACTTTCGTCCTCCCGCCCCGCGCGCGGGGAGCCGGGCGCGTCTCCCGCCGCGCCGTCGCGCCGCCCGCGCCGCGCCCCCCATGCCCTCCGCCGAGGCGACGCTGACGCCGGCGACCGTTCCTTTATGATCCCCAAAACGTCTTGAGTTGCACATTTTCTGAAGCGATAACACCGAGGGAGACTTCCAGACCACCCACGCCGCCCGTCGCCAACGCACATCGGCGCGGCCGAGGCCGCGGCCGCCGCGCTCGACGAGCGCGCGCGCGCCGAGGAGGCGGCCGAGCGCGCAAAGGGCGTGGCCGAGCTGCTGCGCGACAAGGAGGCCGCGCTCGCGGGCGCGTTCTGAGGCTTCGTTCATATCGGTAATCCAAGCAATCTTCAATGATTCCCAACGGCGCGGCCGGCGAGTGCGGGCGCGTCGAGCCGCGCGGCGCGGGCGCGCCGAGCCTTGCCGCGCGCCGCAGCAGCCGCAGCAGCGGAGCCGCCTCCGCCTCCGCCTCCGCCTCCGCCTCCGCCTCCGCATCCGCCTCCTCACCCGCGCCCGCGCCCGCGACCACCGCGTCTGCGCCCGCTCCAGGGCCGGCGCGAACGCGCCGCGGCTGCGCCACTCCCTCGCTAGCAACCTAGTAGGCGACTCTCGCGGTCGCGCCGCCGCCCTGCGAAAGCACATACTCAAGTGCAAAGCGCGCGAGGCGCCGCACGCCCGCGAGCGACGCCGGCGTCGTCCGTGCTGGCGCCCGTGCCGGCGCCCGTTGGAGTCCCGGGCGCCGCGGCCCGCTCCTCGGCCTCCTCCTCGCTGCTGTTGCCGCCGGCGCCGCCGCGGCCGCCGCCGCCGCCGGGGGCGCCACGGAGAGGCCGCGCCGCCTCATCGCGCGCACAATCTCTCGCGCGCCGAGCGCGGCACGCTCGCTCTGGCACGCGCGCAGGGCCGCGGCCGCCGCGCGCCGGAACAGCGACAGGGGCGCCGCGCCGCCCGCGCCGGAGCGCTCGCCGCAACGGCTGCGGAAGCGGCGGAGCCGTTGACGTTGCTGCCGGCAACTGCGGCGGTGGCGGCGGCGGCAACCGCCGGCGGCGGCGAGCGCTGCGCCTGCGCCTGCGCCCACGCCTCGAGCGGCGACGCGGGCGCCGCGGGCGCCGCGGGCGCCGCGCCCGCGGCCGCGGCTGCGGCCGCCCACGGCGCCTCGACGGGCGGCAGGGGCGCCGCGGGCGGCGGCGGCGGCGCCGGCGGCGGCGCGGGCGCCGCGCGCCGCAGCGGCGCACTCCCGCCGCGAACCCCCGGGCCCCGCCGCGTGAGCGCGCCGATGGGCCGGCGCTGCATCCTCGAGTGGTCCCCGCCGAATTGTCGCCTCCGGGTCCCGCCGATTCCGCCCTCGGCGGCGGCGAACACGGGCCGGACTCGCGTGCGCTGCACTGCTAGCGATGGACCGGCGTTGACCCTGGCCCCTCGAGGGCCGGCGCGCGGCGGCGGCGGCTTGGTCCGCACGCTGCCGCCGCTGCTCTGCACGCCGTCCCCTCGCGGCCTCGCCTCGCTCACCAAACCGCGCGTCCTTCCTTCCACGCTCGCTCCGTCGAGCTTGAGGACGCTCTCAACCATACATATACAACAGG
>JBIPLZ010000318.1:0-3259 GCA_044369395.1 Flavobacteriales bacterium
ACTTTGGGCTTCTGTTAAATAATCTTGAAAAAAGACACGTTCCGAATCGTTTGCTAAGCCATCCAAACCAACATCTTGCAAAGGGCGACTGGTTGGGTTGTTATCGAATGCACGCACCAATGGAGGTGCAGTTGGATATTTCCCCCAAGTGGTATAGGCAACATTTGTATTTTCTGGTGTTACAGGAATACCGTTTTCGAACGATTGTTGACCATCACGTAAAATGTCTTCTGAAATGTTACCAATATTGATGAAAAAATCTCCTCCAGTTCCGCTATTGAGCGCAGTACCTGGTCCATTTCCATTAGCAAATGGATCCATCATCCAAAATTCAATGTAATCGATGTTAGCTGATTCAAAATCGTTGGTTTCAATGCGTCGCATAATTCCACCCCAACGAGATCGAGGGTCTTTTAATGAACCATCTGCATTTAACCCTTTTGCATACGGATTATCATTTACTACATAATTGTATGGACCGCGCAGTTTGGGATTGAAATGCAAATCCAATACGGGCATAATTTGAACTTGTCCATTGGGCCTTGCTTTGTTTGGGAATATTTCCGTTTCCACAATTTGCCGCATGAAGTTATTACTCTGCATGGGCGAATTCTTCACATTGTCGGGCGTAGTGGTTCCATCGCGAGCGAATAAAGGATCTACCGTATGCCAATTAATCTTTGCTCTGTTGTGGTTATATCTTCTGTCGTCGAATAAAGATCCTTCTTTCAATAAATTATTTTGACCGCTTGGAGTGGATGCTAAAAACCAATTTCCAAAATTTCGAATATCGATAGAAGATTCTGCGCCTTCAAAATCATCGATATAGGAAAGTCCATCTTTCCCAATAACTTTTGAATGCCCTGGAATGAGTTTCGCCGCTTCCCAATTGGCTGTAATGGTGGAAGTTTCTTTGGTACTGTAAAATGGAAGTTTATCAATAAGTCGGGTTAAAAAACGAGAATCGCTTTTGAAATTCCCATCAATTCCCATAATTGTATTGTTGATGGGTTCATCGCCAATATTGATTTTCTGTGTCATTGGTCGCTCACTCATGTTCATGATGGTGGCGCCTAAACCAAAATCTTTCGAGATTTTATAGTCGAAATGTGCACCCATCAAACGCTTGCTTTGAATAGCAAACAGGGTATTTGTTTCGAGTGAAATACTAATGGGGGTTTGAGAGTTGAGTAAGCCTTGGTTGATAATTCGAACACGGCCCAATGCATAATCAACAGTATAATCAACGTTTTCTGTTAAAGGTAATCCACCTGCAGTAACCGTTACCGAACCTTGAGGTACATTCATCGCATTCAATGAAATCTCAGAACCTGATGCTGATTGATACGAACCTTGAATATAAAAACGATTATGCTGAGCATCGAGCTGAGCCAACGGTTTAGTCGTTACATACAAGGAATCGAATGCATAACGGTTTGCCAGTGGATTTTCATCGGGCTGAATGTATTTGCTTCGGATGAATTTCTTGAAGGGTTCGCGCATCGGGAAAATGATTCGCCCTTTATCGGCTTGAATCGTTTTACCTTCAATGAAATCGTAGAATCCATCAGGTTGCGGATCATTTTGGTTGTTGAGTCGGTCGAGGTTGAAAAGTTGTAAGAGGATTTTTCCTTTTACATTGATCCCTTCCGGTATCACATTCATTTTAACACTCGTCTGCTCATCTTGGTACAATAAATTCAGCTTGAAATTATCCCGACTAATCTGGTATCCATTTAATGAATACACGTTTTTCATCATCAAATCCCAAATCGGTTTTTTGGTGAATACCTGCGTGCTTTTCAACATCTTCAAAACCAAAATATTGGCACCCTGAACGTCGGTCGAAAATTCCCCAACTTGATATACTTGCTGGCCTTGAGCAGTATTTACAGTATACTGAAATGCAACCGATAATACCTCATCGGCATTCAATGCCTGATTGAGGGAAACATAACCTAATAATGGGTTGAAAGAGTATTCAGTTGGACTTAATAATCGAGCATTTTGAAGGTATTCATAATCGACTGCCGGAATAAACTGCGGATTTTGATTCAGAATTTCATTTGCTTTAGTTCTGAAAAGAGGAAATTGCGCAATGAGTTGAGCGGCTTCTAGGTTATTGTTTTCGTTTCGGGGAGGTGAAAATTGAGTTACGCCTGGTTGAACGGCTGTAGGTGTAAGGGTTCCCCCATTGAAATAGGCTGGGTTTCCTTCACCCAAATCGGCAAATGCCGCAATATTTCGAACGTTGGTTGTGGCGTAAGTGCGGTTTGTAATGTAAACCTCCATCCGGGTAACATTGAAAGGAGAAGTAACATTGGGCAAGGTACTCATCGACTGATCGTATCGGTCTTTAAAATATTGACTTAGGAAAAAGTGACGATTCGCATCGTAATCGGATGCAGAAATTTCGAATTGACTTGTTTGTGCTCCACCTTGAACATTGATTGTTTTTTTATCGCCTTGCTGTTGAGATAAAATGGTGGTTGCAGTAAGTCGACCGAATTTCAATTTGGTTTTTATCCCCATCAAACTCTGGCTTCCAGTAATGAGTGTTCCGGTTAATGGCATGCTCACATTCCCGGCTTCTAACAACTGAATAATCTCGTCTTCCTTTCCTTCGTATTTCAGGTTTACTTTATTGTCGAAATTGAAGCCAGTTTCCGTATTGTAATTGGTTTGAAGTTCGATTTTATCTCCAATTTTTCCAACAATATTCATTTGGATTTTCTGTTGGAAATTAAATGCTCCGACGCGTTGCTGGCGAATAGGTAATGCGGGATTAGCAGTTCGATTGAAGTTTCCTCCAAAAATTAATTCTGCCGAACCTTGTGGTCGAATATCGATGACGTTACTCCCGAAAATCGTTGCAAACGCTTCCCCAGGAACGATAATTTTAGGTTGAAAACCTTTCTTAGGTTTGCTTGCATCGTCGGAAGCAATTCGATCGCGCCAGTTTTTTTGCAAGGCCTTATCGAAATCCATTTCCTGGTATTCCTGAAATGTCATGTAGGTTGGGTAACCATAACGCATGTCTCCCATTTTCTGAGAAACATCGTATTCATTTGTCTTCGAATTGAGCTCTATTTGCGTTTCAATATTCGATGGATCTGCAAGAAATAGTCCGTTCGGATTGGGGTCGAGTGGATCCAATTCATCATCCGAAAATGGGAAAGGAAGAACTGTTGCACTGTCCGTATCGGTGGTATCGCCGGGTCCAGGATCTGATTGAAAATGCGACTTTTCTTCCAACCAA
>JBIPLZ010000037.1:0-11584 GCA_044369395.1 Flavobacteriales bacterium
CGCGAGAAGCACGCAAAAAGACTGTATGCTGAAGTGATGCATTGGTTTGTCATTGCATGCAGCATTATATATTTAGGGGTTTTGCTTTTCATGAACCTTGTAAAATTTTTCATAGGAGAAGCTTATTATGAAGGGCTTTCCATTGTTCCCATTTTACTCATGGCGAATTTATTTTTGGGAATATTTTTCAATTTGAGTATTTGGTTTAAGCTCAACGACCGCACATTTATCGGTGCTTGGTTGGCCATTTTTGGTTCTGTAATGACCTTATTACTCAACTTTTTATGGGTGCCGCATTATGGATATGTTGGCGCTTCTTGGGCAACTTTTGTTGTGTATTTCTTGATGATGGTTGTCTCGTATATCTTAGGCCAACGTTTTTTCCCTGTAAAATACGATTTACGAAAAGTTATAGGCTATCCCCTCTTTGCCGCACTATTGGTTTTTTCATATTCACATTATCTTCCCATGGAAGGAATGCTTTCGCATGTCTTAAAAAGCTTAGTTTTATTCCTGTTTATTGGACTTGTATGGCTTTTTGAAGTAAGAAAAAAAAGCGTAATTTCGCCAGAAACAAACAGCAAAATTGCAGAGAATGAAGATCAGAATCATTAATAAATCGGCACACTCTCTGCCGGAATATGGAACTGAACATGCAGCCGGATGCGACCTCCGTGCAAATTTACCGGAACCCATCACGCTTTCTCCTTTGGGAAGAGCTTTGATTCCAACTGGTTTATTTATAGAATTACCCGTTGGTGCAGAAGGTCAAGTACGTCCTCGCAGCGGTCTCGCAGCAAAGCACGGCATTACCGTTTTAAATTCACCCGGAACTATCGATGCAGATTATCGTGGTGAGATTAAGGTGATTTTAGTAAACCTTTCGGATATTGCTTTCACAATCAACGACGGCGAGCGAATTGCTCAATTGGTCGTTGCAAAACACGAACAAGCTGAATGGGTAGAAAGTTCCGAACTTGCCGTTTCAGAAAGAGGTGCCGGTGGATTTGGTCATACCGGTGTTCATTAATACTTAGCATTTATTTATGAGAATCATAATCCCAATGGCAGGCATGGGAAAACGCATGCGGCCTCATACACTCGTTACTCCTAAACCACTTATCGAATTTGCAGGTAAACCCATGGTGCATCATATTGTGGAAGAGCTTGCCAGAACTTGCCACGAACCCATTGAGGAAATTGCATTTGTGATTGGTGATTTTGGGAAAGAAGCTGAAAAAAGTCTGATTGCCGTTGCCGAAAAAGTAGGGGCCAAAGGGAGCATTTACCATCAGGAAGAAGCATTGGGAACAGCTCATGCCGTGTTGTGCGCAGCCGAATCGATGCAAGGAAAACTCATTGTAGCTTTTGCAGATACCTTGTTCAAAGCCGATTTCATTCTCGATGAATCGAAAGACGCCGTAATTTGGGTGCAGCAGGTTGAAGATCCGAAGCCATTTGGTGTGGTTAAATTGAATGATGAAGGGAACATCACCGATTTTGTGGAAAAGCCGCAAGAATTCATTTCTGATTTGGCGATCATCGGAATTTATTATTTCCGCGATGGTGAAAATCTCCGCAAGGAATTACAATACCTAATCGATAACGATTTGAAAGAAAAGGGCGAATATCAAATTACCAACGCCCTCGAAAATATGAAGCAAAAGGGATTGAAGTTCGCACCTGGAAAAGTGATAGAATGGCTCGATTGCGGAAACAAGAACAACACCGTTTACACACACGCACGTTGGTTGGAATCGAAATCTGGAGAAAATCTAATTGATTCATCACTGATTAATAGAAACGCCCTTGTTATCGAACCATGTTTCATTGGCAAGGGAGTTACAATTGTTAATTCGGTTATTGGACCACATGTTTCGCTCGCCGATGGTTGTACTATCGAAAACACCATTATCAGAAATTCAATCGTTCAGAAAAATACACGCATACAAAACAGCGTTATAGGCAACTCGATGATTGGAAGTTTCGTGGAAATAAAGAACCAAATGCTCGATTTGAGTGTTGGTGATTATTCCGTATCGTCGACCGGGATTTAAAAAAACAACATGCTTCCAGTAAAATCGCTCCTGTATTTTTTTGTAATTGTTTCTTTGTGTGCTTCATGTAAGAGCAAACAGAAGGCGAATGCTCCAAAGTCAAACATTGGTTCTGAAACGCTTTCTGAAAAAGACAGGATTGATTTTGAGTATCTCTTTTTTGATGCAACTAAGGAAAAGCTTCTTGGAAATTATAGTCAGGCTCAAGTCAAGTTTCAACAAGCAATCCGAATAAATCCGAGAGCTTCGGCGGCTCATTTTGAGTTGAGTCAAGTTTATTTAAATACAGGAAACTCCGATTTAGCCGAACTAAGTGGAAAAAATGCGATTCGTTTCGATGATTCAAACAAATGGTACAAATTGTCGCTTGCAGATATTTATGCCCAAAATGGGAAGTTTGCCGAAGTCGCGCAATTAATGAATCAGCTTCATAAAAAAGAGCCCAATAATCAAGAATATCTTTTGGGTCTCGGAACTGCTTTAGTAAACGATAAAAAGTATAGCGAAGCTGCCAAAGTATATGAAGAATTGGAAATTTTATCCGGTATAAATGAAGAGGTTGCGCTCCAAAAAAAGAACTTGTTTATGCAACTTGGGAAACCGGAAAAGGCCATTCTTGAGATTCAGAAATTGATGAATGCTTTCCCGGATGAAATTGGATATCGAGGTTTTTTAGCTGAAATTTATGAAGATACCAATCAGCCCGAAAAGGCCCTTGAAGAGTATAACGAAATCATTAGACGTGACCCAGAAAACCCTAGTGTGCATTTTTCATTGGCCGAATATTACCGTCGACAGGGCGATAAAGAAAAGTCGTACCAAGAATTAAAAAAAGCCTTTGCTAACCCAGAAAGTTCATTGGAATTAAAGATACAGGTGCTTTCATCATATTTCGATATTACCTTGCAATATCCCGAATTGGTCTATCAAGCCATGGAACTTTGTCGGGAATTGGTTTCGGCTCATCCCGAAGATCCTCAGGCACACGCAGTTTATGGTGATTTTCTTTTAAGGGAAGAAAAATTGCAAGAAGCACGCGAACAATATATGTTGGTTTTGGCTGCCGATAAAGCGCGCTACAATGTGTGGAACCAACTTTTGCTAATAGATTCTGAGCTCAACAATTATCAGAATATGTTTGATTTAAGTAAAGAGGCCATGGAATTATTTCCATATCAACCTACCGTTTACTTATATAATGGAATTGCAGCAATTCAGCTAAAGCAATACGAAAAGGCCATTGAGTCATTAATAGCGGGAGCGAATGTGACAACATCCAATGCGCCGCTCTCATCACAGTTTTTTGCTTCATTAGGCGATTGTTACAATTACACAAAACAGTACAAAGAAAGTGACGAATCGTATGAGATGGCTTTAAAGTTCGATTCGAGTAATACGTACGTGATGAATAATTTTGCGTATTACCTTTCGCTCCGAAAGGTAAACCTAAATAGGGCAAAACAACTTTCCCAAAAATGCAACGAACTTGAACCAGGAAGCTCGAACTTTCAAGATACGTTCGCATGGATACTTTTTGAAATGGGCGATTTAGAAAACGCGTCTATTTGGATAGACAAAGCAATCGAAAACGGTGGAATTAAAAGCGGCGCTATCATGGAACATAAAGGCGATATTTTAATTAAACAAGGCAAAACGGCTGATGCTCTTGACTTTTGGAATCGTGCGAAAGAATTGGGTGGTGTAAGCGATAAAATTGATTTGAAAATAGCCCAGAAGAAATACATTTTTTAATGAGAATGCGGCTTTTAATTGTAAGTAGTTTTGTAATAACCCTGCTGGTTTTAGCAAGTTCTTGCCGTGCAAAAAAAACTCTTGCGAAAGCCCCAATTAATAATTCAATAGGCATTGTTGAAATTGGTTTATCAAGCCCCGATAGTCTTTCTCGGGCTATGCAAATTGCGGATGCTCCAATTCTCTGGTTTGGGGCAAAAGTCTCGGTAAACTCCGATATAAACAACCAAACGAATTCCTTCTCGGCAAACATACGTACCAAGAAAGACAGTGCCATTTGGATAAGTATCTCTCCTGCATTAGGAATTGAAGTTGCACGTGCTCTTATTACTCCCGATTCACTCAAGTTTATTAACCGAATTAATGGAACGTATTTTAAAGGCGACTACAAGTATTTGAATGAATTACTTCAAATCGAAGTCAATTTTAAAATGATTCAAGCAATTCTTCTTGGGAATCTGTATTTGCATTACTCCATCGAACAATATATTAGCGACAGAGAAAGCTCAGAGTTTGTTTTAAGCACCATAAAAAAACGAAGGATCCGAAGAGAAGTAGATTTGGAAATCCCTCAAATTCTAACACAGGAAATCTGGTTTTCTTCCCTACATAATAAGATTGTTCGCATGGAAATGCAAGACTATCGGCCGGTTCGGAAATTCACTGTCAACTATTTGCAATTCGAAAAGGTGGATGAATTGAGCATGCCCAATAAGTTTATTATTTCTGCTCAAGCAGATAAACAAGTTAAAATTGATTTAGAATATTCCCGAATGACTATCAATAAGGAGCTGAATCTGCCTTTTAATATTCCAGAAGATTATGTTTCGGGCAACTAAGTATTTTCTCATCGTTTTTTTCATTTTGGGGACAGGGCTATCCGCTTTTTCCCAAACGAGCCGCTCCGAACTAGAGCGAAGAAAAAAGGCGCTTCAAAAAGAAATTGATATCACGAACAAGCTCATTACTGAGACAAAGAAAAACAAGAAACTCAGTTTAAGTCAGCTAAATATTCTCAATAAAAAACTCGAAGACCGCAAGCGTTTAATCAATGCTATTCAGCAAGAGGTAAATTTGATAAATTCATCAATACAAAATGATGGACAAAGAATACTTGAACTTCAAACCGACCTCAATCGGCTTAAAACCTCTTATGGTAAGTTAATTCGTCAGGCATATTTAACCCGTAATCAAGAGTCGGCGCTAATGCTCTTGTTTTCGGCACATGATTTTCAACAGGCCTATAAGCGACTATATTACCTGAGAAAATATACGAGTTACAGACGTGAGCAAGCGTTATTAATTGAAGAAACGCAACGAGAATTGGATGGGAGAGTGAAGCAATTTAAAACGGATTTATCTACTAAACGTGATTTGCTAGGATCGGAGGAGCGTGAAAAGAAAGAGTTGAATATTGAAAAGAAAGAGCAAGAACAAACCTTGTTGATTCTGAAAAAGAAAGAGAAAACGCTAAAAAAGGACCTTGAGAAAAAACGGGCTGATGCACGAAAATTGGATGGGTCAATTCAACGGGTTATAGAAAGTGAAATTGCTAAAGAACGCAGTCGTGCGGTGGCAAAATCAAAGGCCAAGACGGAAGCTAATCGTAAAAAAGCCGTTTCTGAAGGCAAGCCAGTTCCCGAAACACCCAAAGAACCCGAAATGCGCGTAACAACAGAAACACGTGCATTATCAGGGAAGTTTGAATCCAACAAAGGTCGTTTGCCGTGGCCTGTCGATCGTGGTGTTATATCTGAATCGTTCGGTACGCATCCACATCCAGTATTAAAAGGCATTAGCACAAACAACAATGGAATTAATATTTCAACCTCAGCGGGAGCCTCGGTAAAGGCAATTTTTGCTGGTGAAGTCTCTGGCGTTATTTCAATTCCCGGAGCCAATATGGCCATCATCATCAAGCATGGTGAATACCTGACTGTTTACAGCAACCTCGCATCTGTTTCCGTTTCCAAAGGTCAAAAAGTAAGTGCGGGTCAATCTATTGGAATTGCCGACCGCGACGACAGTGGAAATAAGTCGGAGGCGCATCTCGAAATTTGGAAAGGCAAAACCAAACTAAACCCCGCCGATTGGATTTCGCGTTAGTAAATAAATTCGCGCTTAAACCAGTAAGAATAACGTGGTAAATAATACGTGATGCCAATGCCTAAATACGTTCCGCTGTACGTTGCAACTTGATTAGAAAACCGGGCAGAATTAAAACTACCTGAATATACACCTTGCAAGCCATAACGAAACGTTGTTCCAAAATACAGGGCTGCATCATTTTTAAATACAGAACCGACTTCAAATCCAGCAATTAGAACCGGATATGCACTTTTGTTTTGGGAAGTTGTTGTGCTGTATTCCAAGGTGCTTGAACTGTCTCCACTAAGTTTCACGTTTTGGGCATAGTTTAAATTAAGTTGCAATCCAGCACCAACAAATTCGCGGTGTCGCAATGAACCCAAGTATCCAGAAAAACCGAGCATGATTGGGAATTCCATATTATGCGAACGAAAACGAGCATCAACACCAACTGCTTGCGCACTAGTTTGGCGAAGTGCAAATGATTGTATGGAATAACTTGCCGATGCCGATGCAAAAAAGTGCTCTCCAAGTTCAATGGAGTTGGTAATTCCTCCCTGAAATCCGGCTCTGCTTACTATAAAAAATCGAGAGCTTAATTGAGATTCCCCCGAAGCCCAAGCAACTGTTGGGCCTGCTGTAAAACCCAAACGCATTTTGGGTGCTTGACCAAATACACATAAAGTTGAGGCGAGTAAAAATTGGATAATTAGAAAAGGACGCATAATCTGTTTTGGGCAAAGTAACAAAATTTGGATGTTTGAATTAGATCCACTACAAACCGAATTTCATTTTTCATTTAAATCACGTACTTTCAACCACTCAAACAGAACAAATGAATACTGATTCCGTCAACAGCTCAAACGAATCACGACTTCAAAGGTGGACTTCTGCGCTCTTTCGGCCTGTGCCAATAGATTCGCTCGTTGCCTTTCGTGTTGCTTTCGGTTTGTCTATGGCTCTGTGGGCCATATATATGATTTTTGGAGGAAGAGTTTCCGAATTGTATATTCAACCCGAATATTATTTCACGTATCCCGGCCTTCAATGGATTCAACCGCTTTCTGGCTTTGGAATGTATTTTATTTTTGCATCGCTTTTTGTTTCGGCATTGATGCTCGCTGTTGGCTGGTTTTTTAGAATAAACACCCTGTTTTTCACACTCCTGTTTGCCTATATTTCGCTCATCGATCAAGCGAATTACTTGAGTTACTATTATTTTGTTTTGTTGATGGCCATAATGCTTTCATTATCGCCTGCAAATCGCTTATTTTCCATCGATTTAATCAGAAATCCCTCAATTCGTGTTGAACTGATTCCGCGCTGGTGTGTTCTGGCTTTTGAGATTCAAGTTGCCCTAGTTTTTATCTTCGCCGGCATGGCAAAACTCAATGCAGATTGGCTATTTGCCGGAAGACCATTGAATATGTGGCTCGAAAATTTGGGGCTGCATTTTGGGTTTCAATTTCCACATTGGATCATTTCTGGAATTTTCCCTATTATCATTTCTTGGACATTATTGCTGTTCGATTTTATTATTCCGCACTTTTTGCTCGACAAATCCACAAGTGTATTTGCTTTTAAATGGGTTGTTATTGTTCAGCTCATCGCCATCATACTTTTCCCTTCAGGCTTTTTCCCTGTTCTTATCATTTTTGCGTCTTTCATATTTTTTCCTGCCGACATTATAAGACGTTGGATTTCGGGTATCTCCTATTTGCTTTACGATGTATTTCAGTTTAAAGGAGATGTTTTCAAACCGGGGGGCGCCCACCTGCTTCAATATCGAAAAAAGAAATTATTCCCCATTGTACTTTGTTTGTTCTTAGGTACGCAGATACTTTTACCTGTAGGGCTTTTTCTCCAATGGGGAAGCGCCCGTTGGGCCGATGCAGCTTGCCACTTTAGTTGGGATTTGCGCATCCAAGAAAAGAAATCGAGAATTTGGGTCTGGAAAGAAAATGCTTTAACGGGAAAGAATGAAGAGGTTAAACTCATTCAATACCTGATGCCACATCAAATACGACATATGGCCGAAAGTCCGGTTTTGATTCAACAATTCATTGCCAATAAAAAGCACAATCCAACTTCATCAAACTCCGATTTTACAGGCAACATTCACGTACTTTCAACGGTTTCGCTGAATGGACAAAATCCTCAACCTCTTGTTGATTGTAACATTGAGTAAACATCACATGCGGATTTTGGGAAGGGTTCATCTTGGTTTCGGATTCATTTTTATTTTGCTAGCAGCGTCTTGCATAAAACCGACAAACCATTTTCAATTAGCACAGCAGAATTGGAACGAAAAAGATTACCTCGGAGCAATCATCGAGTTAAACACCTGCATTTCGAATGAAGATGAACGCGATAGTATTTATTTGCTTCGGGCGCGCTGTTATCAGAAAATTCAGAAACCCAATTTAGCGTTAGACGATTATAAACGTGTCATGGAAATAAATCCGAATTGGGCAGAGGCCCGTTTGGAAATGGCCCGCATCCAAATTCTTCAAGACGACACCTCTGATGCTGGTAAATCGTTTAGGATGCTACACTCAAATTCGAACAAACGCATTGCCTCCGATGCTTGGATTGAAACAGGACGAATGCATTATTTTTCCGATCAATTTCCGTCGGCGATTAATGCGTTAAATCAAGCCGTAAAGACAGATTCATTGAACTACATGGCTTGGTATTACCGCGGACTTTTGTTTTCCCGTTTCTTCACTCCCGAAGGAGAAACTGGTATCGCCAATTACCCATTTCTCGACTTTAATTCCGCCATTCGTGATTATTCAAGATGCATTGATTTGCAAGCCGACTTTGCCGATGCTTGGTACCAAAGAGCCGAAGTTCGTTTTAATATGTTTGATGATTCAACCGGACTTAAGGATATCAATGAAGCCATTCGTTTAGAACCAAAATACTCTTACTACTATGCTGCACGTGCCCATCAACATGTGTTAAAAGGCCGATTGCAAGCCGCATTAACCGATTACAACCAATCTATTTCACTCAACCAGAATGATCCCGATGCATTTTTGGGAAGAGCCGAAACGTATCATAAACTTGGAATGCACAAAGAGGCAATACGAGATAGTATGGCTGCGAGGAATTTGAATTAAAATAAATAATTCATTTATAGTCCATCAAAAGCTTATTCGCGGCAATCATTCCGCTTAAAGCAACACCCGGAATTCCTTGGCCTGGATAAACGCTATCGCCACACAGATAAAACCCTTTGGTTAAGCGCGCATTCATCATGTTCCAAGGTTTTACTTTTAGGAATTGAGGATAACCTCCAACAAAACCACCCTTGCGAAGTGTCCAATTTTCCCAGGTTTCGGGGCCAGCAACATGAGAATAAACAATATCCTCTCTTTCGAAAAACCCATGTTGTTCTAGAGTTTCCAAAATGGTAGATATCGCTTTCTCTTTATCGATGGGCGTTTTGCAAGGCAATTTCACATGTGTACTAACGGAAGCAACACACATTCCTTCGGGTGCTCTTAAGAGATCGTGCTCATCACTCAAACTAATAAAAATGCTATTAGATCCTTCAAATCCGAGGTCTTTATCCAAATGGATTTGATGATGCAGTGACGAAAACGACTTGCTTCTTTTAAATACAATTCCCACCTGAAATGCCGAATTCAATTTGTCGACAGGAAGAATTTTTCGTTCAAGTTTGGCTTTTAACGATGCCACATCGACCAAGTCCAAAAGATTATTCATGGGTACTCCAGCAATTACCTGATTGCATCGAATAGCTCCTCGGTTGGTATGAATAATCCAAGACTTCCCAGATTTTTCTATTTGTGTAACGCCAGTTTTCAAGAACAAATCACCCGAATGGTTTTTCAAATATTCCACAAAAGGAAGAATAAGCTGAATCATTCCGCCAGGTAAATAGTAATTTCCAAGTAACGTATAACACAATGCTGTGGCCCCAAACAGGGCATTCACTTCTTTACACGTGTTTTGGGCGGTAATCATCAGTTGCTCATTCACAAACTCAACAAATTCAGTGTGTGTATCGAGTTTGTGCTTTTTTAATAAATCAAAAGTGCTTTGGAATGCAGATGGGATTTTCAAGAAATCGCCGACTTGCACCTTACGAATACACTCCATTAAATCGCTGAACGAATCAGGAGGAAAGGAAAGTTGTCGGGTTGATGTGTTCCATACAAAGGCGCTAATTGCAAAACAATCTTTCCAAAATTCGGCTTGGCCCGTTTTTCCAAAAACACGTTCTGCTTCTTTTATCCATTTTTCCAAATTGCCAAAACGCGTGATGGTGTCTCCATTTTTCAAGGAAATTTGCATGGGGGTTTCCAACTTCTGCGCCTGAATTTCAATTCCGGTTCTGTTGAGAATTTCTCGTAAGGGCATTCCTTCATCAAGTCCAACAAGTGTTGTTGCGCCTGCTTCAAAGACAAATCCTTTGCGGAAATAGGAACTCACACATCCGCCAGGTAAATAATTTTGTTCAAGAACGATTACTCGTTTTCCGGCTTTTGCCAATAAAACGGAAGCACTCAAGCTCCCCAATCCCGAACCGATAACAACAACATCGGTTTCGTTTGGCAGATTCCTGTTTGAATTAGAATCAAAAAATGTTGCCGGATTCACTACATTCATCGCCATTTAACAGAAGACATTGAAAAAAGTTCTACCTATGAAGAACATACTTTTCATCATTCAATAAACAATTCACACCATCATTCGTTAGTTACCCTGTTATGAATGTTAGCATTTTCCGAAAAGAACACTTCAATGCCGCGCATCGGCTCAACAATCCTCAATGGGACGAAGAAACCAACCGCCGCATTTTTGGAAAATGTAATAATGCAAATTACCACGGTCATAATTACGAATTGGAAGTTCGTGTAAGCGGTGAAATTGATCCTGATACGGGTTACGTTATGGACGTAAAATTTCTCAGTGATATAATGAAAGAAGAAGCTGTTGATCGCTACGACCACCGAAACCTTAACCTTGATATACCCGAATTTAAAGACCTCAATCCAACCGCCGAAAATATTGCTGTGGTAATCTGGAACAGAATCCGCAAACGATTGGACGAGCGTTTTACATTAACTGTTAGACTATATGAAACCGAACGAAACTTTGTTGAGTGTTCAGGAAACTGAAATATCCTTGGAAGACCTTTTAGGCGACGAACATATTTCAACCTCTGCCGATACGCCGCTTCGTGCTGATGCGTTCGATATGGACGATAAAAGCAAAATGCTCAAAATCGAGGAACATTTCCGAGAAATAATGAACGTGCTTGGTTTGGATCTTACGGACGATAGCTTAAGAGGAACTCCAAAGCGCGTTGCTAAGATGTACGTGCAAGAGATCTTCTCCGGACTCAACCCGAAAAACAAACCCGAAATTGCCTTGTTCGAGAACAAATACAAGTACAAGGAAATGCTCGTGGAAAAAGACATTACGTTTTATTCCAATTGCGAGCATCATTTTGTACCCATTTTTGGAAAGGCGCATGTAGCATACATCTCCAACGGACAAGTAATTGGCCTATCTAAAATTAACCGCGTTGTCCAATATTTTGCGCGCCGTCCACAAGTTCAAGAACGCTTGACCATTCAGATTGCGGAAGAATTAAAGCGAGTGTTAAATACCGAGGATGTGGCTGTTGTAATTGATGCAGTGCATTTATG
>JBIPLZ010000319.1:0-3251 GCA_044369395.1 Flavobacteriales bacterium
AGCAATTCTCCGAAGCCTTTGTTTTGATGAACTTTAACTACCGAATAACTAATTTCCCAACACCCCTCAATCAAATCAAAACGTATTTGTCCAACTTCATTATTTTGCCACATTCCAACAAACATAAGAGTGGTTTCGCTATTTAGTCGGGATTCAAACCAACGTCGGTGGTTCTCTTCTGGTATAGGATTGCTATTAATTGCATTATTCCGAACATCAGGATCGTTGGCCCAATTTAGATAGGTAATCATATCCATTTCATTCGCTTTCCTTAAATGGAAATCGAGTTCAGTGAAACAGGATTCTAACAATCGTTTGTAATGATAGCTTATTTGAGTTGGACTTAAAACTCCCAACTCTTTTTTAGCATTGTTTTCTGAAACCACGAGCTGTTGAATCAATTTCGATAGTTCGGTTTCAGTAATCAAATGTAAATCTCCAGCACCTGTAATCTCCCCGTTTTTAATCAAACTTCGATAAAAACCTTTTTGATTTTCTACGTAAAATCCAGCTATAATGGGCAAGCCACTTGTCCTACATTCTAATGCTACTGTTGACGTTGAACAGATTCCAAGTTGAGCGGTATTCATCAATTGGTTCATTTCTTCCGGGCCAATCTGACTAAACAGCTCTGTTTTTTGAGAAGGAAAATGAATGTGAAGCCATTGATTTAAATCTGTTTTCAATTGTGTATTTACCACAATCTGAATTGTTTCGAAAACACAATTAGAATTAATTAATGCAGCAACCGACTTTTTAATCAACGTTTCTGTTTCAGCGCCACCACCAAAACAAATAAAAGCAGCTGATTTTCTGGGAATTTCCAAAGGCGCAAATTCCGGACGAATCAATGCATAATTCAATCCATAAACGAGTTTTGTTCCAATACTTCGTTGAATTTTATTAGGGTCCTCAAGTTCTGCAATATTGATAACACAACCCGACGGAAAAAATCGATCATGATGGTCATCCATGCAAATCAAAAAAGCACCTTTGATACTAACCCTTCTTAAATAATCTTCATCAAACTGATATCCATCAACGAACAAAATACTTCTCGAACGAATTAATTCTGCAATGTAATCTGCTTCATTTTCTAAAGCTATATCGGAAACATCAATATACTCTAAAGAGTATTTATCACAGGCTTCGAACGCGTAAACATCAGGATTTCTGATAATTAAAACTACTTCAGACAATGCAGTTGCATGGGTAGCAAATGCCATAGCACGCATAAGATGGCCGTATCCAATTTGCGCATTTCCATCGGCGCGAATGAATACAGTTACTCTATTCGCATAAGTGTTCATTTACCAAGAAACTTAATGATATTTTCAATCACATAATCCTGTTGCTCATTGCTAAGCGCAGGATACATAGGCAAACTCAGGCATTTATCGTAATACGATTCGGCCAAAGGGAAGTCCCCTTTTTTCCAACCAAACTGTTTGTAATAAGGCATTGTATGAACCGGAATATAATGCACTTGGCAGAAAATATTCTGAGTGCGCAGGTAATCATAAAGTGCTTTACGATTTTCGATGCGAATCACATACAAATGCCAAGCATGTTGCGAACCTTCCTGTACAAATGGTACTTCAATTCCCGCTTTTGTAAATGCTTCGGTATAGCGATCGGCAATTTCCTGACGACGTTTTAATCCAGAATCCGCACGATTCAATTGACTCAAAGCCAGTGCAGCTTGAAAGTCAGTAATGCGGTAATTGTAACCCAATTCCTGCATCTCGTAATACCAAGCTCCATGATTTTCAACAAGCAAATCCGTTTCGCGGGTTATGCCATGGGTGCGCAAACGGAGCAAGTGTTTGTATAAAGCTTCATCGTTTGTGGTAATTATTCCACCTTCGCCAGCGGCAATGTGCTTCACAGGGTGAAACGAAAAAATAGCGAGTTCTGCATATTGGCCATTACCACATAAAGCACGCTCATGAGCGGAATTTACAAAACTTCCTCCCGGAGCATGACAGGCATCTTCAATAATCCAGCATCCAAACTCATCGGCTAATGCACGAAATGCTTCTAAGTTTGTTGGTAATCCGGCAAAATCTACAGGGATAATTCCACTGAAAAATCCTTTGGGTTTTGATTCCAAAAGTTCACGTGTTTTTTTCAAACTTAGTGTAAACGTTTCCGGATCAATATCGGCAAACCATACTTCACCACCACAATAACGAACGCAGTTGGCAGATGCTGCAAACGTAATAGGTGTTGTAATTACCCGAGTTCCTTCTTTTACTCCAAGCGCCATGGCACATAAATGCAATGCAGCTGTTCCATTCGAAATTGTTACAGCATACTTAGCTCCAACATAGTTGGCAAATGCTATTTCGAGTTCAGCTATTTTAGGTCCTTGAGTTAAATATTCACCACGAAGAACTTCGTTAACTGCTTGAATATCTTCATCGGTGATGGTTTGGCGGCCGTAAGGAATAGGTTGGTTCATAGGATGATAAATTAATTATTAACCGAATAAGTATGGATAATTGCTATACGTGTTGGTGATAAAGTTTAAATCTTCATCGAGTGGTTTGTTTATTTGCAATTGATGTAAAAGAGCAGAACGCATATAATCTTGAGGAGTGTCAACGGTTACTCGTATATGACTCAAATCAATTTCATTCGATTTAATGATGTGTGATCTGTATTCGTTACAATTAAATAACTTCATCGTTACGTGTTCTCTTTCTTCTAGAGTAATATCATTCCGCTTATTTAGAGCAAGGATTGATGATGCCGAAGCTACTTCGATATTCATTCCATAAGGTAGGAATTCTGTTCGTGTGTAATCTAAATTCTCTGCTTTATGAAAAAGAATTGTCTGCGATAGTTTTTGAATATCTATGAAAGGATTGTCGGCAGTTACTCTTACAACAGTTGTTGGGTTAAATTGCTCAATAGCTCCAACAAAACGACTAAGTACATCAAGTTCGTCGCCTTGAATGGAAGCAATACCCTTAGAATTAAGGAAATGAATAAGTGGAGATTGTAATTCTCCAGTTGAGGTAGCTACTACAATTTGATCTATCTGAGAACAAAGCTTCAGCTTATTTATTAAGTTGAAAATTAATGGCTCTCCATTAGGAAATGGCAGCGGTAGAAGAACTTTCCCAGGTAAGCGGGTAGAAGTCATTCGTGCCTGTATAACAGCTAATGTTCTATTGTTATCGGGTAGTCCAACCTCCATCTACTGCTATATTTTGACCTGTAATGAAGGATGAATGATCGGAAGC
>JBIPLZ010000320.1:0-3241 GCA_044369395.1 Flavobacteriales bacterium
ATAACCGTAATCCGCAGCGAAGCCATTCGTGGCTATTGGGTTATAGCACATCGTATGAATAGCAACGAATTTCTCGCATATAAGGTCACAGGCTGCGAGGTGAGTTCAACGCCGGTAGTTAGTGCCGTAGGTTCTCCGCTCATCATTCCATCCAATGATCTCAACGACCGATTTGACGGTTATGGTTCAATGAAAGCAAATCCTGCAGGCACGCGTATTGGGATGCCGATTGACGGATCAACAACCATTGAGTTTTTTGATTTTAATCCCGCTACCGGTCAGCTTTCCAATCCAATCTCGTTAGATGTTACCGATAATACGGTTAATCCAACTCCTTCTTTACCCATCCGAAAATACGGATGCTGCTTTTCGCCCGATGGCAGCAAGTTTTATTTCACCAATACCATTTCGGTGTATCAGCTCGATTTAAGTGTTTACAATGCTACGGCAATTGCTGCATCAAACAGCCTAATTGGCACACCCACCAATGCTGTTCCAACCTTTCAGATTGAACAAGGCCCAAATGGTAAATTGTATGTGGCGGTAGCGGGCAATTCACTGGCAGCCATCAATTTTCCAAATAACGCAGGCCTTTCCTGTGGCTATGTTGACGATGCCATTTCGCTAAATGGCTCATGTTTGCTAGGTCTTCCGGCTTGGGTGCCCGACCGGAATTTTGCCCCGCCGGCCATAAGTCTCGATTACGATTGCCTTACGCTCGAGCTCAACGCTTCGATTGATGGAGTTGGTGACGATAATCTCGTCTGGAACATGGGAGTGCCCAACAGCAGTCTCAGTGGCAGTAACGTTTCATACACCTATGCCGATTCGGGCGCGGTAACCATTACTGCATCGATCAACAACGAATGCTTCTCGTTTTTGGCCGATACATCCATCTTTATCGAAAATTGCTCCTGCCTTACTGAGATTACTTCTCAATTTACCACCATCAATTTGGGAGATACCTTGGAGCTTTTCGCTAGTGGAGCAGAAAGTTATTCTTGGACACCAGCTCAGGGCCTCAGTTGCACCGATTGTAATAATCCTCTTGCATCACCATCAGAAACCATCACATACATTGTTACGGGGAGTAATGCCAGTGGATGCATTTCGTCGGATACTATAACCATTACGGTTAAAAATGAAATCGACCTTGTATGCGGTGAATTATTCATTCCAACCATTTTCTCGCCCAACAGTAAAGGCCCTCAAGCCAATGAAACATTCTGCGTTTTCAGCGATTGTGTTGATCAATTTAAACTGGTAATCTTCAACCGCTGGGGAGAAAAAGTATTTGAAACCGAAAATATAAACGCTTGTTGGGATGGAACGTTTAAAGGTGTGGAGGTAGGAAGCGGTGTATATGCATACAATGTTTTTCTGAAGCAATTGGATGGAGAGGTGGTAAATAAAGTTGGAACTGTGGTTTTGGCGAAATAAGTGCAAAGTATAGTAATAATTAAGATTGAATGATTACAGCGTGGTGGATGGAGGTTTTTTTCAATAATTTAATATGAAAAATAAAAAAACATACTTTAAATCTCTTTTGTTATTTGTGAATTTGTTTACAATGACAAGCCTGTTCGGGCAAGATACATTATCGGTTCTTTTTTTAGGGAACAGCTATACATCATATAACAATCTTCCCCAACTTGTACAAAGCCTTTCCAACTCAGCAGGAAAAACATTGATCATCGATTCAAATATGCCAGGTGGTTACCTCATATCAGGCCATCTAAATGATGCGACAACTTTCTCAAAAATTAGTCAGGGAAATTGGGACTATGTTATTCTACAAGAGCAAAGTCAAATTCCTAGCATTGATTTTTATCGGTATAACGATATGTATCCCGCTATTTCCGAAATAAAATCACTTATTGAGCAGTATAATCCTTGTGCAAGAATAATAACTTACATGACCTGGGGAAGAAGATATGGCGGCCAACAATGCGATCCGAGCGGAACTTATTGTAGCCCAGTGTTTGCCGATTTTAATCACATGCAAGATTCATTAACCAGTGCCTATCTTGAAATAAGCGAACAGTTAAACATTCAATGTGCCCCAGTGGGTATTACCTGGCAAAATATTTTGAATGACACAACATTGATTCTACATAGCAATGACAATAGTCACCCAAACATAGATGGGAGCTACGTTGCTGCGCTAACTATTTTTAGTAGTATCTGGAAACAAAGTAGTTTCGGATTGACTTATACTGCAGGACTCTCGAGTCAATTGGCACAGTATTATCAAACAAAGTCTGATAATACTCTTTTCAATAGTACAAATGATTGGAACCTTCTCATCAATAACCCAAGTGCTAATTTTAGTGAATCAATTTCAGGCAGCACCGCAACATTCACCAATTCATCATCTTCTGTCAATAGTACACTCAATTATTCCTGGGATTTCGGAGACGGCAACACATCGAGTATTTTAAACCCTAGTCATACGTATGCCACAAATGGAACTTACTCGGTTACGTTAATCGCTTCCAATTGTATCTTTTCTGATACTATAACAAAAACAATTCAGGTTGGACCAACTGGTATTGAGGAAAATAAGGTAAGTAATTTTCAATTCTACCCTAACCCAACAATAAATCAAATTAATATTAAAGTTGGTAATGAATTACTTGGTTCAGTTTATACTATTTATGACAACACAGGCAAATCTGTTTTAAACGGCAAAATCATTATAGAAAACACTCTTGTTGAACTCGGTGATTTATCAAAAGGACAATATTTTTTAAGGGTTGGAGAGAATTCGAAACAAACATTTAAGGTGATAAAGGAATAGAAAATCCTTTTTAATATTAATTGAGTATATCGATCAATAAAATTTTAGACAGAAATTTAAAACACGAAATAAATGAAACAACTTGAAAATGACAATGAGCAGTAAGTTATGTCTTTTTATTTCTTGCTTGTTTTTATGCAATCTGCTGCTTGGTAATAGTGCCATTTATAGAGATCATTCTTTTTACACGCCCACCTCTTCATTAACCCAAACAGGCATTAAAAAGAATGAAGGAAAAACCGTTTCGAACGATCAATTCAAAGACTATTTAAAATCCAAACCTGTAAGATTCATAGAAAATAAAGGGCAAATCGTAGACGTAAACTTTCGCCCTGTACCTTTTGTTTTGTTCAAGGCAGAAGCTTCTGGAATGAGCTTGTATATCACCGAAAAAGGACTAACATATGTTTTTGTGAAACACCAAAAGAAGCAAGCAGGTAA
>JBIPLZ010000321.1:0-3218 GCA_044369395.1 Flavobacteriales bacterium
AAAATAACCTATTTGGAAAGTCAAAATACTGCTTCTAATGAATCAATTAATTCATTGAAAACCATTCTTCAAAACAAAGAAATGGAGAACAGTAAAATGAGTAAAGATTTGGATTTGTTGAGAAAAGATGCACAGAGGCTCTCACGACAGCTAGAAATGAAAAATGATAGTATAAAGTATTATCGAAATATTGAAACTTCATTGGTGAATGACTCATTATTTAGAATAAAACATTTTCTTCAATCAGAAGAATTTCAAGTTATTAAAAAGAATATTTATGGTTTAGAATTTAATTATTTGCAAAACATTTGGATTGATTCTATAGATGATACAAGTGCTAATAGAGAGTTATTTATTAATTATTGTACATGGGGAGTAGATGACTTTCATGTCATGATTTTACACAATGATTACATCATTTTTTCTTACCATTTATCAGCTGGTTCCAATACTGGTACTCTCATTTATGATAGAAAAAAAAATACATTTATTACTCATAATTTCTGTGCGGGTAAACTTTTGAACAACGACCTGTATGTCACGCGAGAAGGTTACGACAATGGCCATTGGTGGCAGGGTGGTGTAATGAACATAAAATCGGGAGCGATAAAATGGGATAAAAACATTGATAGATAAAAATTAAGTTATTTTATTTGTTTCTGTTCATCCTTTTATTAACAATTGGGGCTTGTGTTTTAAACCTCATTTTTATTTTAAACCTTTATTGATTATTTATGAGTAAATCATTCACTTTAATTTCAACAAGCTCAAGAATTTCGATTCTTGTTCTAGTTTTAATATGTAATTTCTGTTTTTCATCGTTGGCTCAATCTAAAAAGAAACAGATTAATACGCTAACTATTTCGCTGGATAGTTTTGCCTTATCGCTTTCTCTTTGTAAGAAAAGTTTGGTTGATCTCAACGACACCCTCATTCAAAAAAACCGGGCATTAGCCACTTCGCAAAAACAGATATTGACCTTGGAACACAATGAGAAAGTTGCAATTAAAAAAATCAATGACCTACATGATACAATTGCTGCTAAGACGCAATCTCTAGTAAACTTGAAAACTTCAGAGGCATTGATCAAAAACGAAATGAATAGTGATAAGAAGAAGTTCGATTCACTCTTGTTAGCTTATTCCTTAAAGCAAAAAACTATTGAAACTCTCGAAACTGAATTTAGACAACTAAAAAAACAAAGTGAATATAAACCACACACTTTTTATCACACTCAATATAGTGTTAACACAGCTTATGCAGGACAAATTACTGAAGATTTAGTTTCGTACTTTAATGTTAATAGTGCTGGAATAATTGAAAAAGAAAATCCAAGAATTATCAATAGTATATCTGCTAAAAGATTGAACAATGCTCTAGTCATCTCAACTAAAACAAAGCCGGTATATTTAAAAAATGAAAGAATCGGATACGAAGAATTTGATGTAAATCAAACATTTTATACGTATCTCTTCGAAGATCTAGCCAAGGAAAAAGTCTACTGTATTGAAATTAATTTAAGTTATACAGGAGGAGGCCAAGAATCATATTCATTAATTCAAATTGATTTGAAAAGCGGAAATATCCACAAATTCTCTGATGAAATTAATCATGGGGGAGGGGATTTCTATTTTAATTCAGATAATAGTACTGTTGTTATATGTGGTTGGTTCAGCACCGGGAATGCTCCTTTTCCAATGGAAAGTGTATTTAGTATTGTTAATTTGGATAAAAGAAAAACCGAGTTAACCATTGATGAATCTGAAATAATGAATCTGATCTGGCTCAATGAGAGTTCATTTAGTTGCCAATTAATAAAATATGAAATTGTCTATGGAGATGACGATGATTACTCTCGTTTCGATCGTGAAGTAAATTATTATATACCGTTCTCCGTATTCTCGGTTAAAGATGGTAAATGGATTGAATCTAAACCTTGATTTATTTTTCAATCAAACCATCTGTGCTAAAGGTTATTCTGCAATTGATAAAATGTACCACTTTGCCTAAAAATTGAACTCGGTTTTAGTTTAAATTCAGTGATAAACAACTTTCAATTACACAAGTAATTGTTCTTTATATAAGAATTTAGAGTAAATGACTAAAGGTTTTCAAGAAAACGTGAATTTTTAATAGACAAAGGGTATGTCGGGAAGATTATTCAATTAAGTTTGTTAAAATAATACCCCTTTATGTTATTCACCAATGAGAAATATCCAAACTGGACAAGCACAATGGAATCCAGGTCATAGTAAAAATAGAAAGAGAATCGAAACTCCATTCTTTCAATTTTGTTCTCAGTTCTGGGTAAGGAAGATTTTTGCTAAAAGTTTCCTCTGATTTTTCGCTCGAATAAAGAGTAAAATAGGAGCATTTACATGTTTACAATACTTAAATATGCTTAATCAGAAACCATTAAATCATATCAAACATTCATTGTCTTTTAAACTCACAACTGGTTATATTTATTAATTAGAATGCTCTCAAGATTTTTTACATTTTTACTTTTAATTCTCCTAAGTTCCTGCACCAAGGAGTTTTACAATCCCTATGATTCGGATACTGCACCCGATTTGTGGATGCCCAAATCATTCAATTATTCGGTGGTTGGTAGCAATCAATATGTTTATGCGTCCAGAATTGCCTTACAGAGGTATTATGAATTGTTCTAAGTGCAGCAATCTCTTAACAGGAAGTGCGAGCAAAAGTAAAACAGGAGCATATCATTTCTATTACCATTGCAACTATTGCCACAAAGAGCGCATCCCTGCCACAAAACTCAATAATGAGATTCATCAGTTGTTGAATCTGTTTAAATTCAAGAAGAATCCGACAGAATTGTACAGTGACATATTGTCGAACTATTTGAATGAGAATGAAAAAAATACGGCCTCAGAAAAACTAAAAGCAAAGCGATCTTTGGAGCAAGTCGAGAATCGATTGAATAACCTACAATACTTATTTTTAGATGGTCAAATTGAGGTTTCGGAATACCAAAAATTGAAGTCAAAACTGCTTTCAGAAGCAACAAATTTGAAGCTGATTTCTGAGCCAAAAGACGCAAGAAAAAATGAATTGAAGGAAAAAATAAAATCATCCGTAAATATGCTCGGAAATCTCTCAAATGCAATCATGTCAATGGGAGTAGAAGAAAAGCAGCTCGTGTTGAGTTCGATATTTCCTGAAAAATTGGAATTCGACGGAAAAAAATGTCGAAC
>JBIPLZ010000322.1:0-3217 GCA_044369395.1 Flavobacteriales bacterium
TTGCAGGATTCTATCTTTTGTTCGGGTAGTCGGATTTTTGTGGGATACAATGCTGCAGGATTACTATACAACAATAATGTAATGACCGCCCAACTAAGCGACGAAAGCGGCAGTTTTGCCAGTCCTGTTGCTATTGGATCCTATGCTGTTCAATCGCCCGAAACCGACCCATCGGGAATTATAACTTGTACACTTCCCTCCGGATTAAATGGAAACAATTACCGCATTCGGGTCGTGTGTGCATCTCCAGAAATGACAAGTCCTGACAATGGATTTGATATTCAAATACGAAGCAGCATTCAACCAGTCATTAGCATCGATGCTACACCTAATGTGGTTTGCTCGGGCCAAAGTTTGACGCTACTTGCAAGTGGAACCGGCCTAGGAATAAATCCGAGATATTCATGGACAATCGATGGGGTTTTGCAAAACTTTGAATCTCCAAGCATATCTATCGATACTGTAAACGCTATAACAAACGCATCCGTTCAAATTATAAGCAGTTTGACTTGCGCTTCACCCAATACAAACACCACCTCAACACAAGTAAATGTAGAAAGTACGCCCACTGTTTATGCAGGAAACGATGCGATAATTTGTGATGGAGAATCCATTTTATTGGGAAGTCAATTCAACGAAAATGTTATTTGGTATCCGAGCTTTGGATTATCTGATTCAAGTGCCAATGAACCTTTTGCCAACCCAAATTCGAGCACAACATATTATGTAGTAAGCAATTTATCGAGTTATTGTATCGGCAAAGATTCCGTTTTTGTCTTGGTTAACTCAATTCCGGCCCAACCTGTCATCGTTTTAAATGGAGGACAATTAAGCACGAGTCTTCAGTCTGGAAGCTATACTTGGTTTTTGAATGATGTTATTTTGGATGGAGAAAACAGTAATAGTATAACCATTAATGCCCTTGGGAATTATCAGGTACAATTCAGCGATACCAATGGATGTGTTTCTCCAATTTCTTCTGTATTCACCATTGGAAGTGTTGGACTAATTCAAGAACAGCCGATTACTTCGATGCATATCGAGAATCAAACCTTGATGATACAAGCTCCAAGCGAGATTGCCGATTACGGCATTTTCGATATCAGTGGACGCTTGGTAATGAGTGGCAAATTGAATTTTTCTACTCAGATTCCATTAAGTGGAATTAATGCTGGAGTTTACATAATTCGTTTTTCGGGGGATAGAATTTTAAAATCCGAAAAATTTGTACTGAATTAATATCGACAAACCCCAAATAGAAGCATAAAAAAAGCCGCTATGAGCGGCTTTGGAGCGAAAGACGAGATTCGAACTCGCGACCCCGACCTTGGCAAGGTCGTGCTCTACCAACTGAGCTACTTTCGCATTGGGTTGGCAAAAGTAAAATAAAATCGTTTTCATCAAAGGATTTTTATTGAAAAAAAATTACCCTCCAAGTAAACGCTTGATTTCGTTGAGTTTTAAAAGTGCGTCCATCGGTGTTAAATTATTGATGTCCGTCTTTTCCAATTCATCTTTGATGTTTTCCAAAACAGGATCGTTGAGTTGAAAGAAACTCAATTGCATTCCGGCTTGAACCGATTCCGGAACTTTCGGCGAAGCAGTCCCCTCCCCTTTTCGATGTAACTTCTCCAATTCTTTCAAAATCTCGGTTGCACGATCCACCAATTTGCGCGGCATACCAGCCATTTTTGCAACATGAATTCCGAAACTGTGGTTCGAACCTCCTTCTTTCAGCTTTCTGAGAAACAACACCTTTTGATTGACCTCCTTTACCGAAACATTGTAATTCCGAATTCGTGGAAATCGCGCCGACATATCGTTGAGCTCATGGTAATGCGTTGCAAAAAGCGTTTTCGCTTTATTAACGGGCTGCTCGTGTAAATATTCGGCAATGGCCCAAGCAATGGAAATTCCATCATACGTACTCGTACCACGACCAATTTCATCGAGTAATATCAAACTTCGTTCGCTCAAATTATTGAGAATCGAAGCTGTTTCGTTCATCTCCACCATAAAGGTAGATTCTCCACTGCTGATATTATCGGAAGCCCCTACTCGCGTGAAAATCTTATCGACCAAGCCAATTTTTGCGGCTTTTGCAGGAACAAAACAACCAATTTGTGCCATGATCGTTATCAATGCAGTTTGACGTAATAAGGCTGATTTACCTGACATATTGGGTCCAGTAATCATCATAATTTGCAAATCTTCTGGATCGAGTCGTACATCGTTCGAAACATATTCGCTCCCGATTGGTAATTGCTTTTCAATGACAGGATGCCTTCCTTCCGATATTTCCAATGCGAAACCTTCGTTTACTTCAGGCTTTACATAATTATTTTGATTGGCTAAGTCAGCAAAACCAAGCAAACAATCGATTTGAGCCAATAAAGACGCATTGTGCTGAATAGGCTGAATATATTCGGCAATGGAAGCCAATATTTCTTGATAGAGTTGAGATTCGATTCCTGAAATTCGGTCTTCCGCACCTAAAATTTTCTCCTCAAACACTTTGATTTCTGGAGTGATGTATCGCTCTGCATTTACCAGCGTTTGTTTCCGAATCCAGGTTTCTGGTACTTTATCCTTATGCGAATTGGTTACTTCGAGGTAATAGCCAAACACATTGTTGAAACTAATTTTGAGTGATGTAATGCCCGTTGCTTCAATTTCACGCTGCTGAATTTTCAACAAGTATTCTTTCCCCGAGCGTTTGATGTCGCGCAAATCGTCCAAATCGGGATTTACACCATCGGCAATCACATCGCCTTTATGCAGCGCAACCGGTGGATCGTCCGAAATTTCGTTTTCGATGCGTTGACGAATCAACAAACATCCATTTAAATGCTCCCCAATTCGTTGCAACAAAGGATCAACGCTCGATGCACAGGTTTCCTTTACATCCATTATGGAAGATAATGCACGCTGCAATTGCTTGAGTTCTCTTGGGTTTACACGCTGCACAGCAACTTTGGCAATAATGCGTTCCAAATCACCAATCTGCTTGAGCGATTCCGAAAGTTGTGAAGCCAATTCGGAATTATGAAGCAGTAAATCGACCAATTGAAGACGGTCTTGAATAGGCTTTAAGTCTTTGAGCGGCAATGCTAACCAGCGTTTCAACATACGCGCCCCCATGGGAGTGAGCGTTTTGTTGATTACATCGAACAACGTTATGGCTTGCTCGTAGGCCGAAGAAAACAATTCCAAATTT
>JBIPLZ010000038.1:0-11466 GCA_044369395.1 Flavobacteriales bacterium
AATGTGTCCATTGTATTGAATTGAACGCAAAGTGAGTTTGTCGTAAAGCGCCTCATTCAATGCAGGATTCTTATCGATGTTACGAATTCCTGTTCCAAACCTTGTTAAAAGCCGAATTCCTTTTCGAGGATTTATTCGGTAATCAAGTCGTGTAAAACTCAATTCCAGACCATATAGGCTTGAACGTATGTCGGCATAATCGGGTAGTTCAATAAGATATACAAGCGCCTTAGTCGATAATAACGAGGAGGTTTTATTTTCATAAAATACTTTCAGGTAATCGGTTCCACGCATAAGATATTGGACACCCAAATTTTGCTGTAAATTGAGAAAGCTAGTATCGCGTTTATACAATCCAAAAGCCGCCTCAACTCCAATGCGTGTATCGAACAAAAACGGCCATCCAAGCTTGATATTCAAACTTTGAGTTGCTTGTTGCAAGCGTCGCCATTCAGCATCGATTAGCTCTCCCCTTCCCAAACTATTCTTCAATTTTAAATTGGCTTCACCGGTTAAAAGTAATTTCCCTGTACCATCAGTATTCGGAAGAAATCCTATAATACCATTAAAACTACTTGCCTTTTTATCGTTGAGATACAGCCTGATTAATGAGGAATTCTCCAAAAGAAAAACATCTGCAGGTCGTGTTTCTGTAAGAAAAGGCAATTCCTTCATACGCACAGAAATTTGCCGTATCACCGATTCATTGTAAACATCGCCCGGACGAATCCCAATGTAATTGTAGAGATATCGTGGAGTTATTCGTGCAGTTCCTCGCACATTCACACTATCGATATGAAATAAATCACCGGGATTGATTCGTAAACCGGCTTCAATGATTGGACTGCTCGTGTTTAAACTATCTAGTTTTAAACTAGCAAAAGGATATCCGTTGTTTTCGTAATGCGTAATTATTTTTCGCATCATTCGCTTGGTTTGCGAAAATCGGAAAGTCCGATTTTGATAAATCCGTTCTCGAAAACCGCTACTGCTTAATGCTTGTTCGTCGATATTGATTGAATACAGCTTCGACCAAGTATAGGCTTCTCCTAAATGTACATTTGCGAATAGTGTATCGTTTTGTTTAAATTGACTATCGACGCTGGCAGTTAAATATCCATCTTCCTGCAAAGAATTCAGAAAGTCAGAAAGCGACTTGGCTCTTCCTGTTTCAGAGTTATAGGTAGTTTTAGGTAGTGATTTAGGAATTTCCTTCCCTGAATTCTCTACTATTCTCAAATAGAATTGCTGCGCATTTAAGTGCACTGTCAATAAGCAGAAAAATAGAATCCGAAAACACATGTTAAGGTAAACTCCAATCGATGGGTGTTAAACCTTGATCGAGCAGAATCTTATTGGTATGACTAAAATGACGACAGCCGAAAAATCCGTTGTACGCTGAAAGTGGAGAAGGATGTGCTGCTTTTAAGACAAAATGTTTAGTAGTGTCGATGAGCTTCTCCTTGAGTTGAGCAGGTCTTCCCCAAAGCAGAAATACCAAACCTTTGCGTTTTTCAGATAATGATCGAATTGCCTGATCGGTGAATGTTTCCCAACCTTTCCCCTGATGCGAAGCGGGTGATGATGCCCGAACGGTAAGAGTTGTATTAAGAAGAAGAACTCCTTGATTTGCCCAACGTGTTAAATCACCTTCACGTCCCACTTCAACAGCTAGATCCGATTTAATTTCTTTGAAAATATTGACCAATGAAGGAGGCGATTTTACGCCCGGCGAAACCGAAAAACACAATCCGTTAGCTTGCCCTGGTCCGTGATACGGATCTTGTCCAACGATAACCACTTTTACGTTCTTGAATGGTGTATGATTAAATGCCGAAAAAATTTGGCTTCCCGGAGGATAGATGGTTTGTTCGGCTTGTTCTTTCACCAAGAATTCCTTGAGTGTTGCGAAATAAGGTTGTTGAAACTCATTGCCCAAGGCGAGCTTCCAACTCTCTTCAATACGTGGTTCAACACGGGTGCTTGACATATTCTGGAATTTATACAAACATACGGATTCGCAAAGTGAATACGAACCAACAATTCAAGAGAAGCTATTTCATTTTTTAAAATTAGAAAAACAAAATTTATTTTTTTGCGTATCGAAATAATTCAAAACGATTCATGAGTTAGGAACTTATATTTACTTACTTTTACAACGAATAATTTCAAAATGAACCGACTCTCAATATTCATCTTCGTTGCTTTATTTGTTGGAGCATCTTTAGTTTCTTGCAGAACAAAGAAGGTAGACTGCCCTGCATACGGTAAGCAAGTCGAGCGTTCTTCTTCCAAAACAGCATAACCACATGATTGAATGGCTTTCCTTGGAAAAGGAGCATCAGTTGGACGACATCGTACAATTATCGCACGATATTCATGTTGATGCAGTTGCTATTTTTAAACATAGTACACGATGCTCCATTAGTTCCATGGCAAAAAATCGCCTAGAACGAAGTTGGAATCCAGGCAACAAAAACATTCCAGTTTATTTTCTCGATCTTATAACGTTTCGTAAACTGAGTAATGAAATTGCTATCAAGTTTGATTTGATTCATGAATCACCTCAGCTTTTGCTTATTCAGAAAGGCGAATTGAAATTTCATGCATCACATTCTGCGATATCATCTGAAATCATTGAAGAACTTTAATTTAAAACTCGAACGAAATCGCTTGAATAATATCGGGATGAAGACTAAGTCCAACTGGACAAGATAAAGCAGCTCGTTCAAGAATCTTCTTTTGATGATCATTTAATGATTTATCAAAACCCCAAAAACGAATCTCAATTTTTTCTATTTTCCGTGGAGATGCGGACATAAATTTTGTTACCTCTGCCTCGATTCCTTCAAAAGGAATTTTGTGCGCATTGGATGCAATTCCCATTAATGTGAGCATGCAAGCCGACATAGCCGCACACACCGAATCTGTTGGAGAAAATGCCTCCCCTTTTCCTTGGTTGTCAATTGGAGCATCTGTAATGAGAATGGAACCAGAGGCAAGATGTGTTTGCTCGGTTCGTAAATTTCCAAGATATCGAGAATGAATAGTTGGCATAGTTAACGTTGGATTGATTCTATTGTATCTTTGTCGAGATGGCTCAAACATACCAAATTCCAACTTGCTTTAGAACATTTCGATTGGAAATGTTGCTGGCTTTGTTGTTTGTATGTTTCACAAGCACGCAAAATATAACTGCGCAGGTTGTTGCAAGCGTTGACGAAACCGGGATTCTTTATTCAAAAGTAAGTCATTCGGGCTTTATGCTTCACAGCAGCGGTTTAGGCATCAATTATAGAAAAGGAAAGCATCTTACGGGATACAGTTATTTACTGAAAGATTTTGCATTACTCACCATGCGACATCCCAAAGAAGTAAAAACGATAAATCCATATAGCGACAATAATGGAGGATTTATTTATGGGAAATTGAACTCAGTTATTATTGCAAGAACAGGTATTGGAAAACAAAAAACCATCAATGCGCGCGGAGATCGTGGTGGTGTAGAATTCTCCTATGGATTTTATGGCGGTGCTTCTTGGGGAATTGCAAAACCTGTTTATTTAACCATTTATAATTTCGATGATTTCAATGGAGTTTCGGAAAGTGTTGAGCGCTATAATCCTGACATTCATTTTCCCGACAACATTTCGGGCCGAGCATCGTTCTTTAAGGGCATGAGTAAATCGCGCATTTATCCAGGTTTGTATGGGAGCTTCCTTTTGAACTTTGAATTTGGAAGAGAACAGGAACGTCTCCGTATGGTCGAAACCGGAATCAGCGTTGATGCATTTGCGAAGCCCATTCCAATGATGGCATTTAACAAAAACAGCAATTTTTTTCTTACCTTTTTTATCCGAATTTTATTCGGAAAGCAATGGAATCAATCATGAGCGAAAGTAAACATTCAGACCCCGAAACATTATTGACACGCAAAAAGAAACCCGAATGGTTGCGCGTAAAATTACCTACTGGTCCCGAATATGCTCAGGTTCGTAAACTGGTTGATGAACATAAATTACACACCATTTGCGAAAGTGGAAATTGTCCAAACATGGGTGAATGTTGGGGAGCAGGAACAGCAACCTTCATGATTTTAGGAAATGTGTGCACACGCTCATGCGGATTTTGCGCTGTTGCTACTGGAATGCCTAGCGCCGTGGATTGGCAAGAACCCGCAAGAGTTGCCAACTCTGTGAAACTTATGAGTGTAAAACATGCCGTAATTACCTCGGTCGATCGTGACGATTTAAAAGATGGCGGTTCCATTATTTGGGTAGAAACCATCCAGGCAATACGCGATGCAAGTCCAGAAACCACACTCGAAACCCTCATTCCCGACTTCATGGGAAAATGGGATAACCTTCAACGCATCATCGACATTCGCCCCGAAATTGTTTCGCACAACTTAGAAACTGTTCGCCGACTTACACGCCAAGTTCGCATTCAAGCGCAGTTCGATCGAAGCTTGGAAGTACTTCGCCGATTGAAAGAAGGAGGATGTAAAACCAAATCGGGCGTTATGCTTGGCTTAGGAGAAACGGAGCAAGAAATTTACGAGACCATTGAAGAACTTGCGGCAAACAAAGTAGATATTTTAACATTGGGTCAGTACCTTCAACCAACACCAAAGCATTTACCGGTTGTTGAATTTGTAACTCCCGACAACTTCGCCAAATACAAAGAGTTTGCTTTGGAAAAAGGATTTCGGTATGTAGAAAGTGGTCCATTGGTTCGTTCTTCATATCATGCAGAAAAGCATCTATTTTAAAATTCGATTAACAGAATCGAAACAATCGCTTTGTTCTAATTCATTTATCATAACGATTTTGAATTGTTAATAAATTTTTAACAATTGAAAGCCGAAAATTCTTGCGTTTTAATTTCCCTTAGTGTAAGTTTGACACTTAATTTTATTATTTAACAGTATTATGGCTAAAATTCGGGTAGCAATCAATGGATTTGGACGAATTGGGCGTATTAGTTTTAGGGCAATACTTCAAAAATCAAATATCGAAGTGGTAGCGATAAACGACTTAACGGATGTGAAAACGTTAGCGCACTTATTAAAATACGATTCCGTTCACGGTGGATTGGGAATGCCAGTTCACGTAAAAGATAGTATCATTGAAGCTGGTGGACATTCAATGCAAGTTTTTGCAGAAAGAGATCCTGCCAATCTTCCATGGAAATCCTTGAATATTGATGTTGTGATTGAGTCGACTGGATTTTTTCTTGACAAAGAATCCGCAGGAAAACACCTTCAAGCTGGAGCAAAAAAAGTAATCATTTCAGCACCCGCTAAAGGTGATGTTGAAACGATTGTATTGGGTGTGAATGATGAGATATTAAATAATAATAGCAACATACTTTCAAATGCTTCTTGCACAACAAATTGCGCCGCTCCTATGGTGAAAATTTTAGATGATTCATTTGGAGTAGAATCAGGATTATTAACGACCATACATGCTTATACTGGCGATCAGCGTTTGGTTGATGCGCCTCATAGCGATTTACGCCGATCACGTTCGGCAGCATTATCGATTATCCCAACAAGTACGGGAGCTGCAAAAGCAATTGCTTTGATACTTCCACATTTAAAAGGAAAACTCGATGGATTAGCAATGCGAGTTCCTGTGCCAGCGGGATCGATGACCGATTTAACAATACAATTAAAAACAGAAGCAAGCATAGAGCAAATAAATGCTGCATTTAAAAAAGCTGCAGAGACAACGATGAAAGGTATCTTGGAATATACCGAAGACCCAATCGTTTCTGCCGACATTGTTGGAAATCCACATTCCTGTATTCTAGATGCGGGGCTCACCATGGTGATGGGTCAAACCGTGAAAGTGGTTGGATGGTATGACAATGAAACCGGTTACTCAAGCCGGATTGCCGATTTGATTGAGCGTATGGCAGTTTAACTTGCCCGGCAAATTGGCCTTAACGTTGAACCTGTACTGCATATATAGGTTATTTTGATTTTGGGAAACGGAGATCCTGGTGGCATTGCTAACCAGGATTTTCGATTTAATAATAGCCCTTTCAATTTGATATAGTTTCTTTTAACTTCGTGCTTTTATGATGACACTCTCTTCTACCGAAAAAATTGATGCTGCCAATATTGGATTGATGCTCCTTTCATGCTTGTTGGCATTTGTAATCCCATTCGAGTTGTTTCTATTTTCCTATGCAGTCATGGGTCCACTGCATTATCTCACTGAGATTGGGTGGCTTCACAAGAAAGGATATTTTACCACAGGCAAATACGACTATATCTTTTTAGGTGTTTTAAGTATACTGATTACGTTGGGATACCTAGGAATTTCTATGGATATTGCGCCATTTGCAACAGGACTTGTTTATCTGTCATTTTTGATGGCTATGGTCATGGTTTTTATAAAAGACAATACACTGAAAGTAATCAGTGGAATTCTAATTCTTTTCTCTACCTTAATCATTAGTGAATATCGATTTTACGAGGTATTTTTTGCCGTTTATCTTCCTACAATTATTCATGTTTTTTGCTTTACTGGATTCTTTATTCTACTTGGAGCATTGAAAAATAAAAGCATTTTGGGGATTTTGTCTCTAATTGTTTTTGCAGGATGCGCCAGTAGCTTCTTTTTAATTCCTGCCGAATTATCATCCCTTGCACCACTTAATTACCTCCAAAAAAGTTTTGTTGGTTTCATGGAATTGAACCGACAATTAATAAATACACTTGGTTTGGATGATCTAAAGAAATTTTCAAATGAATCGTTTAATGAAAATACCCGTGTGATATTTGGCACTCAAGCAGGTTTTATGGTTATGCGATTTATCGCTTTTGCATATACCTATCATTACCTCAACTGGTTTTCGAAGACATCCGTTATTCAATGGCATAAAGTACCTCGTAAAACGTTGAGTATAGTGATTGCTATCTGGATTATTTCAGTGGCAATTTATGCATATGATTTTATGTTAGGATTGAAATGGCTATTTCTATTGAGTTTCCTACATGTCCTACTCGAATTTCCGCTGAATTACCGAAGTGTTATTGGCATTGGTCAAGAAATTTCTGAACTATTTGGTAAGCGTCAAACAAGTAATATTAATTCGAAGTAAATGCGTATTATTTTTCTTGGAACACCCGATTTTGCAGTACCAACACTCGAGGCTATAATTCATGAAGGGTTTGAAGTGGTTGCAGTTGTTACAGCACCTGATCGACCCGCGGGACGAGGATTGCAGATGCGAACTTCTCCAGTTAAAGAATGTGCATTAAAGCATAACATTCCTGTTTTACAACCCGAGAAACTCCGCGACGAGGAATTTCTCCAACAACTAAAATCATACAATGCCGATTTGCAAGTAGTCGTTGCCTTTCGAATGTTACCCGAAATTGTATGGAATATGCCCATGCTTGGTACTTGGAATTTACATGCTTCATTACTTCCTAATTACCGCGGTGCTGCTCCAATAAATCATGCTGTAATTAATGGCGAATCTGAAACTGGATTAAGTACGTTCAAACTTGTTCAAGCAATAGATCAAGGTGCGATTGCTCTTCAGGATGTATTAAAGATTGGAGAAAACGAAACAGCTGGAGAACTTCACGACCGAATGATGGAGGAAGGCTCCCATTTGATGGTTCAAACACTCAAGCAAATAGATGAAGGGACTATCGTTCTTAAAGAACAAGATGCGTTTAACCTTCAAGTAATTAAAGAAGCGCCCAAATTATCTAGTGCATTTTGTCAAATTGAATTCAGCAATACCGCTGTTAACGTTCATAATCATATCCGTGGACTGAGTCCCTTTCCCGGTGCCCATTGTATTTTAGTAAATGGTTCTGAGGGTATTCCCATTAAACTATATAGAACGGAACTTTCTGATGTAATGCCCGCAGAAACATTTCCAGGAAACGTTCACATTCTGGACGAACATATATATGTTTGCTGCAAAGATTCATGGCTTGAAATTTTGGAACTACAGTTGGCAGGAAAGAAACGTATGCGAGCCAACGATTTTTTAAAAGGCTTCAGAAGTAATGGACAAATTCGAATGGAATAAAAATAAAACCGAGTCTTTATTAAAAAGACTTTAAGAATGCCCCATTTGCAGGGGTTTCAATCCTGAGTTATTAACAAAATGGCACATTTATAAACAAAATCAAGGGTTTCAGGGCTTTACCTATTGCGTAGGTTATAAATTCCAATAAATTTGCTTCAAGAGAACAAAAAAACATTTGTAAAACACTCAAAACCAAAACATCATGAACAAAGCAGAACTAATCGACGCGATTGCTTCGCATGCAGAACTTTCTAAAGTAGATGCTAAAAAAGCATTAGATGCATTTATTGACGCTACAACTGGAGCTCTTAAAAAAGGAGATCGCGTAGCACTAGTAGGTTTCGGATCTTTCTCTATCTCTGCTCGCGCAGCTCGTAAAGGACGTAATCCACAAACTGGTAAAGAAATTAAAATCGCTGCTAAAAAAGTGGTTAAATTCAAAGCTGGTACTGAATTATCTGGTAAAGTGAAATAATTCACCACCAAATAAATTTTTAAAAAACCCTCCAATTGGAGGGTTTTTTATTTTTGCATAAGCAACAACGTATGAATAAGACAGAAAAAATAGCACAGTTCGACCCCAATGGACCGGGTCAGTTAGGAAGCAACCTTTTTGGTTTGCCATTCGATGCAGAAGAGTCTGAAATTGTTATTATTCCTGTCCCTTGGGAAGTTACGGTTAGCTATGCAGGCGGAACAGCAAATGGACCGTCTTCTATTTTAGAAGCTAGTTTGCAAGTTGATTTATTCGATCCCGATGCACCTGAGGCCTGGAAATCAGGCATTCATTTATTGGAAGAAAATACTGAGATCAAAGAACAGAGTTTGGTGTTACGTGATCGCGCTGAGCAGCATATCGAATCACTCGCATCGGGAGTTCCGCAAGAACATGAAAAAGAGCTTTTAACAAGCATCGAACAAGCATGTGAGAAAATGAATGCTTTTGTTGCTTCAGAATGTGAGAAATGGCTGAGTGCTGGCAAAATTGTGGGGTTGCTTGGAGGCGACCATAGTACGCCACTTGGATTTATGCAGGCCTTATCGAAACACTATCCATCGTTTGGAATTTTACAAATCGATGCTCACATGGATCTTCGTATAGCTTACGAAGGATTTACCTATTCGCATGCATCGATTATGTACAACGCGCTTAAAATAAATCAAGTAAGCAAACTTGTTCAGGTGGGTATTCGTGATTATTGCGAAGAGGAAATTCAAGTTATGCGCAACGAAGGAAATCGTGTAAAAACCTACTTCGATGATCAGCTAAAATTTGATGCCTACCAAGGTAAACTTTGGCACAATCAGGTTAACGAAATTATTGCTCAACTTCCTCAGCATGTATATGTGAGTTTCGATATTGATGGATTAGACCCGAAACTTTGTCCTAATACGGGCACTCCAGTAGCTGGAGGTTTGGAATATCATCAGGCTATCTACTTACTTAATGCCTTGGCAAAAAGCGGAAAAGAAATTATAGGATTTGATTTAAATGAAGTTGCTCCCGGCGAAGACGAATGGGATGCAAATGTTGGAGCGCGACTTCTGTTTAAACTTTGCGTTTTTACTGGGATTTCGAAAGGGATTTTTTCAGCTGCTCGATAATTCAGGGTGCAATTCTAGAACGCTCCCAATTGCCCTCAGAAAGCGCATAACAAATTCGGTCGTGCAGTCGATTTTCACGGCCCTGCCAAAATTCCATGTAATCGGGGTATAACACATATCCTCCCCAATGCGGTGGACGAGGAACATCTTTGCCTTCGAAAAGCTTAGTATAATGCAATTCATTTTCTTCTAATTCATTTCGAGATTGAATTGCTTTACTCTGCGGCGAAGACCAGGCTCCAATTTGACTTCCTCTTGGTCTTTTTGCAAAATAACTATCAGAAACTTGTTCATCAATCTTTCTCAAAACACCTTCAATACGAACCTGTCGCTCGAGTTCTGGCCAGAAAAACGTAGCACTACCAGATGGATTTAATTCGATTTCGTTTCCTTTACGGCTAAGGTAATTGGTATAAAAAACAATCCCATCATCTAAAATATCGCGCAATAATACGATGCGCATGGATGGTCTATTTTGTTCATTTACTGTTGCCAACATCATAGCATTGGGCTCAATAAGCTTCGCTTTTAATGCTTCTTCAAACCAAACGCGGAATTGTTGAATTGGGTTATCGGAAGTCACTTGCTCATCCAACTTTTCCCTGCTGTATTCCTTTCGTAACTCTAAAATTCTATCCAACATAATCGCCATAAATTGAGTTACGAAATTGAGGAAAATGTGAACACAAGATCCTTTTTCACTTATTTTTTTTGAACCATTTAAAAGAAATCTTATCCAATTGGATTTAGGATATCATTAGGGAGTAACTTTATTTGTTCGACTTCGTTCAAGAAGGAAATTGAATGCATCATGTATACAAATCAACAATTACCAGAAAAAGGAAAACTAATACTTTCCGAACCCTTTATACAAGATTCCCTTTTTCAAAGATCGGTGGTGCTTTTAGCAGAAAATACAGAGAAAGGCGCGATGGGATTTATTTTAAACAAACCTGTTGGATATAAGATTAACGAGCTGGTGCAAGAGTTTCCGGAGTTCGATTGTCCTGTATATTTTGGAGGGCCTGTTGATAGCAACTCGCTTTTTTTCATTCACACAGTTCCACATTTAATTGAAAGTGCTTTCGAAATTGCCGATGGCATTCATTATGGTGGCAGTTATGAAAAACTCACCCAAATGGCCTCCATTGGACTTATTCAACCCGATCAAGTCCGTTTTTTTGCAGGATACTCAGGATGGGATTCCGGACAATTAAATTTTGAAATGGAAGAAGATTCTTGGTTGGTTTTTGACAGGCCAGAAAAACTCTTAAAAATGCAGCCCGAAAATTTATGGCGAGATATTCTTAAACATAGTAAAAGCAAACATGCTATTTGGTCGAATTACCCGGAAAATCCTCGACTTAACTAAAGGGCAAATAGTTAGCAAAAGCATCCATAATATTTCGCGAAACTGTGCTGAAATAACGGCGCTCTTTAAACGCGATAACCCATCTTACTCCTTGAATTGCATTACTTAAAAAAACTTCCTCTGCACGATAAAAATCATCTGTCAAAACAATAGCCTCATCAACTTGGTAATCATTTTCACGAAGCCATTTGATGAGGTTTTTTCGCATTACGCCGGGCAAAATACCTTCGGAGATTGGAGGTGTTAAAATTCGTTTGTTGGGTAAAACCAAAAAGAGATTGGAATTGGAAGATTCGCAAATTCGACCATGTTCGTTTAATATGATTGAATCGTCCCAATTGTTTTCACGGGCATAACGCGCAGCCAAAACATACAACAATCCGTTCGAAGACTTTATTCCAGACAAACTATTGATTGGTTTTCTAATT
>JBIPLZ010000323.1:0-3207 GCA_044369395.1 Flavobacteriales bacterium
TGTGACTGATGCCGCTACACTTGATACCCGTAGCGATTCCATTGACATCCTTCACACCAATATTAATCTAGATTTCAGTTTACTTCCCACAACAACTTTGCATGGAAGTTGCCTCATTAACTTCAACGCTTTGGTCAACAATATTGATCATATCACTCTCGATTTACTCGCATTAACTGTCGATTCGGTTAAACAAGGCGATGAACACGTTACATTCACCCATATCGGTGAAAAGCTGAATGTAAGCCTACTTTTTCCATTGCAAATCAACAACAACACTTCCATTCAGATCTACTATCAAGGGTCTCCTGTTGAAGATGCTTCTGGGTTTGGAGGTTTTAGTTTTTCGGGTGGATATGCATATAACATTGGTGTTGGATTCGATGCACAACCCCATAATTTTGGTCGCGTGTGGTTTCCTTGCTTCGATAATTTCGTAGAACGCTGCACTTTTTCACTCATCGTTAAAACGCCCGCCAATTTAACTTCTTACTGCGGCGGAATCATGGAACTCGACACCATCGATAATGGATTTCGAACACGCCACTGGACTTTGAATCAAGAAATTCCAAGTTATTTAGCTTCGGTTGCAGTTGCGCCATACACGGAAGTGAATTATACATACAACAGTTTGTTAAATCCGCAATTGAATGTAAAACTTGCGGCTGTTGCTTCCGACACAACAGTCATGAAAAATGCTTTTGTGAGTTTGGAGCCTATATTTCATCAATTCGAGCAGCATTTTGGTCCGTATCGTTGGGATCGTGTTGGTTATGTAATGACTCCCTTTCAAGCCGGAGCCATGGAACATGCAAGCAACATTGCCTATCCACGAAACTTACTTACTAGTGGTCCTTCGGGCAATCAACACATCATGGCACATGAACTTTCGCACCATTGGTTTGGCGATTTGGCCACTTGTAGAACAGCTTCCGAAATGTGGCTCAACGAAGGTTTTGCTTCATATTGTGAGCGTTTGTTCGACGAATGGCTGATTTCACGAACTGCTTATAATACCAGCGTCCGCACAAACCATAAACAAATGCTCAATCTTTGTCATGTGAAAGATGGAGGATATTGGCCATTATCAAATGTTCCTCAAGCATATACCTACACCAATTCAACGTATGAGCGCCCTTCCGATATCATTCACTCCTTGCGAACATATATGGGCGATAGTTTATTTTTTGTTGGAATTCGACATTATTTAAACACTTATACCTTTAAACACGCAACATCCAATAATCTGCGCGATGCATTGGAAATGAGCACCTCTGTCCAACTCCACGACTTCTTTGCTGATTGGGTCGATACACCAGGCTGGGGACAATTTTCGGTCGATTCTTTTACTTTTAATAATGGGAATAATTGGACCGTATTTTACAGTCAAAAATCGGCGGGTAATTCTCACACGTATAGTAATGTTCCTTTTGAAATTTCGTGTCGTGGTGCGAACTTCGAATTGCATACCACTCAAGCGAATTTAAGTGGCCCCAACGGTTCTTTTACCATGAATATTCCATTTGCACCTATTTATGTTAGTTTGAATAGAAATGAGGCCATTTCGCAAGCCGTAACAGCCGAAGATCGTTATGTTAAAGCTGTAGGCAATACAAATTGGAGTAACGCACTCATCGATATCAATACTACAGAAATTCAAGATTCTTTATTGCTTCGCGTTGAACATCATTGGGTTGCACCCGATCCATTCAAGCAAGACTTTGCCATGTATCGATTAAGTCCTAATCGTTTTTGGAGAGTTGATGGGGTTTTACGAGATGGTTGGAAAGCAAGTGGGAAATTCACATACAATGGTCGAACCAATAGCACATCAAGTGGTTGGCTCGATAATGAATTGATTACTGATGAAACGAAATTGGTTTTGCTGTATCGAAAAGATCGCAAAGACGATTGGCGGGTAACTCCTGCAACACAAAATGTGAATTCGAGCACAACCGATAAATTTGGTAGTTTTTTAATTGACAGCTTGATGTTGGGAGAGTATACTTTTGCTGAACTAGACAGCAGTTTGGGTGTTAAACCTATTTCCACATTAGAAAATACATCATTAAAACTTTTCCCAAACCCCGCTAAGACTCAGATTTCGATGACATGGGAAAAAGAAGACATGCGTTTTGCTGAGCTATTTGATCTCCGTGGACAAAGTTTAGGTCGCTTGATGATTCCACCTGGAATGCGAGGATGGGTTTTTCCAACAGAACATTTAGCCTCTGGAACTTATGTAATGAAACTTCAAGCTAAAAGCGGAAACATGCTTCAAGGCAAATTCATTGTTGAGCGGTAATCAATCCTAGCATGCTTTTAGTTTAAGAGAGGAATAATTGATGATTAAAGAGATATCTGCAACTGAATGGCTCGAAGCTGTTCAGATTCAATTCAATGCAGTTTCGAATCCAGAGAAAGCTTCAGCAATGGAAGCTTATATGAAAAATCAATTTCGATTTTTAGGCATTCCCAAACCTATTCGAGCTGTTGAGACCAAAGAACTATTTTCCTTGTATGGAAAACCATCACTAGAAATTCTCGACCAATTGGTTCCATTGCTCTGGGAATTACCCATTCGAGAGTACCATTATTTTGCGATGGAATGTCTTTTTCACCAGCGCAAACATTTTAGGGAATCCGACATCTTTTTGTTCGAATCATTAATGAATGTTCATTCATGGTGGGATTCCATCGATTTTATAAGCCCCAACTTAGCGGGCTCTCTATGTCAGAAATATCCGCATTTGCTCGTCCCCACATGCCATCGCTGGAATGTGGATAATCACTTTTGGATTCGACGTGCAAGTCTTATTATTCAACTCAGATACAAACAAGAAACCAATACAGAATTACTGTTTGAGATGATTCGAACTCTGATGCATGAGAAAGAATTTTTCATTCGAAAATCCATAGGATGGAGCTTACGCGAATTAGCAAAATCTCAACCAGAAAAAGTAATCACTTTTGTTGAAAACAATCCAATTTCTCCATTAAGTAAACGCGAAGCATTGAAACATTTTTAAAATTGCTTGTTAAAAACTAAGATGTAAGATAGTTTGAATTTCGGGAAAATAGGGTAGTTTTGTATCCGCTCTATAAAAGAATGAGAAGACTACTTTTACTTACTATTTTCCTTTTGCCATTTGTAGCTAAAGCGCAAGTTCCGACGCGGACGCAACCTGTCTTTAGTGATACTATAAA
>JBIPLZ010000039.1:0-11424 GCA_044369395.1 Flavobacteriales bacterium
TGCTGTTCAGCAGGCTGTTGGTACCGAAGACTATGGAATGTATTTCGCGATATTTAATTTCTCATTTTTATTAAATATCCTTCTCGATTTTGGCATTACCAATTTCAATAACAAGAACATTGCTCAAAACAATCATCTCATAAACAAGCATTTCTCAAGCATTCTAGTTTTGAAGTTTATGCTAGGAGTCGTTTTCATGGTTGTTACTATGCTTGCGGGAGCCTTAATCGGTTACTCTAGCTTTCAACTTGGACTGCTTGCCTTAATGGGCTTCAACCAGTTTTTGGCATTTATGATTTTGTATATGCGGTCTAATCTTGCTGGTCTGCATCTATTTAAAACGGATAGTATTATTTCGGTTCTCGACCGAAGTCTCATGATTTTATTTTGTAGTTTATTGCTTTGGGGACATGTTTTCGAGGGACCATTTCAAATAGAATGGTTTATTTATACCCAAACATTTTCATACATTTTAACTACCATAATTACCTTTTTCATTGTATTTAGAAAAGCGCCGTTTAAGCGCCTAACTTGGAACAAGGCGTTTTTTGTGCTTATATTAAAAAAGAGTTTTCCCTTTGCCATATTGGTTTTATTGATGACTTTTTACAATCGGGTTGATACTGTAATGCTGGAAAGAATTTTACCCAATGGAGCAACTCAAAGTGGCATATACGCTTCAGCTTATCGATTGTTGGATTCGGCTAATATGATTTCCTTCCTTTTTGCAGGATTACTTTTACCCATGTTTGCACGAATGCTTCGCCATAAAGAATCGGTTGAACAATTAGTAAAGCTTGCATTTACCATTTTACTGACACCTGCTATTGTTATAACCGTGGCTTGTGTGTTTTATAATGTAGATATGATGGCCTTACTTTATAAGGAACATGTATACGAATCGGCTCAAGTGTTTTCTGTTTTAATGGGATGCTTTATGGCAACTTCTGTGTCGTACATATTTGGAACATTACTCACTGCAAATGGTAATTTATTCCAACTTAATATGATGGCCGCATCTGGAATGGTTTTCAATTTAATATTGAATGCTATTTTGATTCCTAAATATATGGCAGAAGGAGCCGCGTTATCTAGCTTAATAACACAATGTATCACCGCATTGCTTCAAGTTTATTTGGCACAACGTATATTTAAATTTAAAACCAATGTTCGTCTTCTTACACAATTATTCATTTTCATTCCGATGGTAATTTTACTTGCGTATCTGAGTAAACTATTGATTATGAATTGGTTTTTGGGGCTGATTTTATTTTCAGGAGCTTCCATAATTTTTGCATTTGCTATTGGTTTACTTCATATTAAATCCATATTCAGAATACTTAAATATGGTTAAAGCGCAGTTCATCTAAAATATTACTTTTGCCTTTATTCTATAAAACTCGATTTTTATAACATGGATTCTAATCAACCAGTTAGTTTATTTCAATCAACAAACATGTTGATTTTTCTTTGGAAAAAAAGAAAGCCAATCTTGATTGTAACACTTACAGCTTTAGTTGCATCGATTATATTTTCGTCATCGTTTTTCATTAAACCGAGATACAAATCCTCGGTAACCATGTTTCCTACTACCAATAGTTCGATTTCAAAATCATTACTAAGTGAGAACAATTTTGAGAAAGAGAACATTCTTCAATTTGGTGAAGAGGAGCAAGTTGAACAGATGCTTCAGATATTAAACTCCGATGAAATCAGGGAGAAGATTATTTCGAAGTACAATTTAATGGAGCATTATCGAATTAATGTTGATGGGCGGTATCCAATTACAGAACTCAATAAAAAATTTGAAGAGAATATATCTTTTAATAGAACCGAGTATTTATCAATTCGAGTAGATGTTTTGGATGAAGATCCAAACTTGGCAGCAGATATGGCCAATGATATTGCTACGCTTCTAGATTCTGTAAAAACACGCATGCAGCATGATCGTGCTGCTCAAGGACTTGCAATTGTTGAACGAGAATTTTTCGATTTCACAAAGTATATTCAAGCTCGCGAAGACACATTAGATAAGCTTCGTTCTATGGGAGTTCTAGATTATGGCTCTCAGGTGGAGCGACTAAGTGAAGCTTATGGTAAAGCTTTATTGGCTGGGAATGAATCAGCAACTAATATTATTGATGGCAAGATGGCCATTCTAGCAAAATATGGTGGGTTGTATTCTTCCATTTCCAAGGATATGGATTACGATCGTGAAGCACTAAGTAGATTGAAAAAGAAATTTGAGGAGGCTAAAGTTGACGCTACGGAGAAAATTCCACATAAATTTATCGTTAATTCTGCTCGAGTTGCTGAAAAGAAAACATACCCAATTCGTTGGTTAATTGTTTTAATATCAACAGCATCTACTTTTTTACTCGGGATATTGTTAGTTATTATTATTGAGAATATTCAGCGAATCCGAACACGTTTTGATTAATCGATTAGCCCGTTTATTTGATTTTCGACCCACATCCTTTTTTTATGGGATAGTGTTGGTTTTTATTGCACTAAACTGCTGGCTACTAACGAAGGAGATTTTTCTATTACCCATACTCCCAGTTATTGTTCTAATCCTTTTTTCTGTTTTAGTTGCTCTTGATAAGCTAGTTTATTTCATTTTATTTTTTACCCCATTTTCTCTCACTGTCGAATTTTCTGAATTTGCTGCACTAACACTTCCTACCGAACCGCTGCTTTTTGGTGTAATGTTGGTTTTTATTTTTCGACTATTATATGAAGGTGGATTTGATTGGAGAATTATAAAACATCCTATTACAATTACAATAATATGTATGCTCTCATGGATGACTTTTACATCATTCACTAGCTCGATGCCAATGGTATCAATAAAGTATACGATTGCTCGATTGTGGTTTGTAATATCGTTCTATTTCGTAGCTACCCAAATTTTTAGAAAAAAAGAGAACATGCGTCTTTGGATTTGGATTTTCACCATCCCTTTAAGCATTGTAATTATCTACTCTATTTTTCAATTCTTTCACTACAACATCGAAAAAGATGCTTTGTATTGGGTAATGCAACCATTCTTTAAAGACCATACCATTTATGGGGCTGTTATTGCCATGATGCTGCCCATTATGTTTGTGTTTGCATTTGATAAATCATATAATGCCCAAACAAGACTTGCTTCCCTACTTGTTTTCTCGATTATATTCATAGGTATTGTATTATCATTTACACGTGCAGCATGGCTAAGTATTCTTCTCTCCTATGGCGTTTATCTTATATTCCTTTTAAAAATTAATTGGAGAATAATCGCATTAGGGATAATTGTAATAGCTTCTATATTATTCATTTACAAAGATCCTATTGCCGAAAAAATAGCAAGCAACAAACAAAGCTCATCAAAAGATATTTCTAAACACCTTAAATCTGTTTCCAACATTAAGAATGATGCATCTAATTTAGAACGTATCAACCGTTGGAAATCAGCTATTCGTATGTTTAAAGACAAGCCCTTGTTTGGATTTGGCCCAGGAACATACCGTTTTCAATATGCTCCTTACCAACGATCTTACGAACAAACCTATGTAAGCACAAATTCAGGATCTCTAGGAAACGCGCATAGTGAGTATTTAAGTCCTTTGGCCGAAACTGGACTCATTGGAGCAGTAATTTTTGTTGTATTAATTGTATTAACAGTTCGCACTGGACGACGTTTGTATATCCAGACTAAATCGCAGGAAATTAAATTTCTTTCGATTGGAATTTTGATTGGTTTGTTTACCTATTACTTCCATGGATTTCTCAATAACTTTCTTGACCAAGACAAAGCATCAGCTCCATTTTGGTCAATGATTGCCATATTGGTTGCATTAGACGTCTATCATAATCAGAAAGTTGAACCTAGTCCAACTGAAAAAAACATAGATACTTTAATTTGAAATCCCTGTTTCGGTTAAAGGTTCTGGAACAATTTTGACTAGTGAAAGCGGCAAGTAAGCAAAGCGATATCATCTACATAAGGCTGATTACCCTTGTAACTAACAAGATTTTGCACTAGTAAAGCATTGATTTGCTCAGACGTTTTATTCGAATTTTGCTCAATCAACTCCGTTAAATGTTCCATACCGAAATCGGTTCCGGAATCGTCTTCTTGCTCTACCAATCCATCGGTATAACAAACCAAAACAGAGCCACTTGGAATAATTAAATTCCCCAATTCCAATCGGAATAGTTTTTCTAACATCCCCAATCCTGTTGTGCCCAATGTGAGTATTTCGATGTCATCGGTTTTTTTTAATATGGGTGGATTATGTCCCGCATTAACATAAATCAGTTCGCGTGTTTTTGAATTGTACCTCGCAATAAAAAGCGTGATAAATTTCTCTCCTTTTGCACTTTGAACCACTCTATCGTTAAGCCCAACCACTAATTTTTTCAAATCAGACTCATGCTGAACCATCGCTCTTAAATACGCCTGGAAATTTGCCATCAGAATTGCCGCCGAAATCCCTTTCCCAGATACATCTGCCACGCAAAAGATCATCTCATCATCATTGATTCTAATATAGTCGTAATAATCGCCTCCTACTTGTCGGTGTGGTTGATAAAATGCCGCAAAATCAACACATTCATCATTGGGCAAGGAAGATGGAATCAACATCGATTGAACTTCACGAGCCATGTTGAGTTCACGTTTAAAAATCTCCTGTTGAACATTTTCCTTGAACAAACGCTTATTCTCGATAGCAACCGCAATCACATTACTGATTGTTTGAATGAACTCCAAATCGAACTTCCGCTCTCGTTTCATAAGATCAACGTCGAGTTCTCCAACGAGCAAATATGCCAAGGCTCTATTTTTATGATGAATCGGAATAACAAGATCGAAATTTTGGAGTTGGGGATTGTTCTGCTCCGACAAGAAAGTCATGTCGAGAAATGGCGCCAAATCAAACTCCGGATTGATATTTAAAGTCTCGTGAGTTGCACCAAACGAAACTGGCCATTTCCAAATCTGATCAAAACTGCAATAAGCAAACTTGCTAAATCCTAATTGCCTGTTTAAGATATATTCGAAAATGCTGAATAAATCGGAGGAAGGGAAATTATTATTTATCGCACGTGTTACCTGCAGTAGCGCATACAACTGCTGTCGGTAGTGTTGGTCGTTTGTATTTGACTGGACTGTGTTCAATTTGATAATATTTTACGCTAAATGAATGAAGCGAATTTCATTTTTTGTCGCGCTTGTAAACGGTATCCAAAATATCAGGAATACGTTTAATGTTAGCTAAATCACGCATTTTCTCTCTGGCCTCCGAAACTGGAATTCCAAAATAGGTGATATTTCCTTTCAGTGTTTTTCCAACGCCACTTTTGGCGAGAATGATGGCTCCTTCTCCAATAGTTAAGTCTTTCGAAACACCTACTTGTCCCCAAATAATCACATTGTTTTCGATGGTTGCCACACCAGCAACGCCAACTTGCGCTGCAAACAAGCAATTTTCACCAACAACGGTATCGTGGCCAATATGAATTTGGTTATCGAATTTAGTTCCTTTCCCAATAACAGTATCACCTGTCACGCCCTTGTCAATAGTACAACCAGCGCCAATTTCAACATCATCGGCAATCACAACACGGCCACAACTTTTCATTTTATCGTATCCTTCGGGGCGGCGTTTAAAATAAAATGCATCAGCTCCAATGATCGTTCCTGCATGAATTACAACTCGGTCTCCAATCACACAATGGTCATAAATAACCACATTCGGATGAATGATGCAATCTTCCCCAATCACCACATGATTTCCAATGAAAGCCCCAGGTTGAATAATGGTTCCTTTCCCAATGATGGATGTTTGATTGACCATGGCATTGGCCGGCTGGAAAGGTCTAAAATGATCTACTAGAAAATTGTAATCACGAAATGGATCATCGCTAAAAATAAGGGCTTTACCTTTGGGGCAGTCAACTTCTTTGTTAATGAGAATGGTGGTTGCAGCCGAGTTCAGACATTTGTCGTAATACTTTGGATGATCTACAAAAGAAAGATCGCCTGATTCGACTTTATGAATTTCATTTATTCCCGATACAAGATGATCAGGACTTCCCGAGAAGCGGGCATTTATTAATTTAGCCAGTTCGGCAACTGTAATGGCAGGTGTTAGTTTCATGAATAATTTAGAATGCCGAAAGGTAATGTAAATTTGCAGCAAGAAATTGCATTGTCCAATAACAAGTTATGACAAACAAACGAGTTGTTTAATCTATGACTAACCGCGAAGCAATCGCCATACTTGAATTGCAAATACCCTTGAGCCATGAAGATGTTCGGAAAGCTTTCAGGCGCATGGCGAAAATCTACCATCCAGATCTTCAACGTGAGCAGGAAAAGCAGGAAGAAGCTTCCAAAAAATTCATTGCTATTCGTCAAGCAAGCGAGTGGCTTTTAAGCAAATCGGAAACTGCAATCAATACGCCTGAGCCGATAAGAAGAGAACCAACCATTGTTCGAAGGACCTATAAGCGTGCAGCACCTCAACCCAAAATCAAAGATCTTGCAATAATAAAGGAACTCGACAATGTTATTTTATTATTGGAATTAATAATTGGCAAAAGAAAAAACCAGCAAAAACGTTCGTTCTCATGGAAATTCAACCCAAGTAATTTAATTGGGAAGTGGTACGAATCATTAATAGAAAAACACTATCCCGGAGAAGATAATTTACAGGGTTTTTCATTTGCAATCTTCCGATTTTTTAGATTATTCATTGGGGCAATTTTTCTAATTGCAGGTTTTTTTATTCTGAGTGTTATCGGGTTGCTTGCCGCAGTTATTTTATTTCCTCCATTCATGGTGTTTTACCTGCTTTATAGCACGTACATTGCTGCTTTAGAATATGCTACACCAAGTCTAAACAAGAAAATTATTAAAGGTGACTTGGATTCATGGATAAGGGTTCGCAAAGTTTATTTATTTTACAGAAGCTATCCACTCGCTTTATTTCTAATAGCAAGTTGGGCTACTATCGAATTTGGGCAAACAGGAACGATTTACTTGCAATCAATTTCGTGGTTGATTTGCATTCCGGTTGTGATGCTAATGATGAGCGTTTTGTTTGAATGGATTCAATTCCACAAAATTCAAAATCGATCAAAAAACAAAAACGTGTAATTTTTGATATTACTGATTTTGCAAATCGAACCACTGACGGCGTCGGTTCACCTTTAAATCTTGCAACATCGAAGATTTTACGTTGATGGTGAAATTGTAACTCTGGCGAAATCCAAATGGAATCCAATTAAAATGCATTTCCCAACAATGCAAATCTCGAAAAATATCGATGGTAGTTAATGAAATAGATTTCTGCGAAAAATCATATCCAGAGCTAAATCCAATTTTCCATTTAGGTGTCAAATTTAAATCCCCACTAAAATTCAAAACCTGATTATTTTGAACCTTCGTTCCAATAAGTGTTTTGCTTAAAATAAAGCTCGCATTAATAGACCATGGAATCGTAAAATCGACATAACTATTGGAATTACGCGATAAATCCATACGCTCTTCTGGGCTGCCAGTTTGCGAACTCAGCTTTTCTTTTCTACCCGAAGCGAGGTTTGTTGTTAATGCTAGATTCGTATTAATTGGCCGAAATAAATGTCCCGTTTTATCATACTCAAACACGTTGATCCGGGTTTTCAGCGTAGTGTCGAAGGCATAAAAATCGAATGTGCTACTGTAAACTATATCGAGTTTTTTAAAGAGTTTTGTGCGGGCATTTACCGATAAATTTTGCCAATTGAGTGAATCGGCTGCTAGATTGTATGAGGTGGCAAAATTGAAAGCGTCCAACAATACTATTTTCTTTAATCCAGTGCCGGTTGTATCCTTGCGAGAACGCACCTTGGCTTCTAAATTATTATTCAAACTTAAGCCAATTGTACCCTGCTCACCAACTGTTGGTTGCCCATAAATTCCTTGTTCGTAAGGCGAATAAAATTCACCTGTTGTAATGCCCGTTGCAACAAATTGGCGTGTACTAAAATCGGGTTGGTAACGGAAATTCACCTGTGGAGTCATTACATTGCGAATGGTGCTTTTACCCAACTTTAAAAACCCATACAAGCGAGAACTAATGCTTGCATTTGCATTGTACTCTCGAGTCGATTTAAACCCACGAATGGTATCTGTTACAATGGTTCCTGTTGTTTCATCGTATCGTTTTTCGATGGAATTAAAATACCAACGTTCGGTGTAATTAACACCCGGCGAAAAAGTAAAAAATTTGAGAAATTGAATCGATGTGGCAATGGGAATCTGATGTTGAACTCCGTTGTTGAACTTTTGAGTCCAGCCCGGACGACCAAACAAGGAATCGGCTTGCGTAACGGTATTTCGGCTTTGAAGCGTATATGTAACCCCCAATTTTTCATACCAACGTTGATTCCCAATCGGTTTTTTGCGCTTAAAGGGATAAAAGCGGTTCATATTTACCTGCAGTTCAGGTGCAGAGAGTGTAACAATGCGCGTGGCAGTATTTTGACTATGGCCAGCACTTACCACCATATTAAATGGCGTATTGGCAAATGTTTTGGCATACGAAATACTCGATTGAAAAGTATTGGCTACGATATTATTTGCATTGAATGAATTGAGCTTGTTAAAATTACTTGAACCCGCTTGAACCGATGCAGAGAATCTGGAATTGGGTCTGGCTTTCGGGTCTTGATTGTGCTTCCAAGTAATAAAGAAATCCTTGTTTACCGAAGAACCTAAGAGTTCTGGATCGCCTTGCAGAATTTTCGAAAAGCGCATATCCAAGTTCCCATTAAAATGATAGCGATAGTTGTAGGATGTTCCGGCACTCAGACCCCAAGATCCTCTCGAATAAATATTTCCCCGTATGGATGCATCCACATAATCGTTGATCCCAAAATAATACCCCCCTTCTTGGAGAAAAAATCCGAGACCCGGAGATTCTCCATATGTAGGAAAAATAATACCCGATTTACGTTTTGTGCTATTAGGAAAAATTCCGAAAGGAACCGCCAATGGAGTTGGAACATCTTCTATCCAGAGATTTGCAGGACCGGAAACTATTTTATTATTAGGAATTACTTTAATCTTACTAGCATTGATATAAAAATGCGGATGGTCAGGCAGATTGCAGGTTGTGTATTTTCCATTCTTCACGAAAAGCTCGTCATTCTCGTTCTTCTTTACCTGGCTGCCATGCAAATAACCATCGCCCTGTTGTGTAAAAATACCCGTCAGCCTCCCTTTTTTGGTTTTGAAATTATAATCCATTCGGTCCGCATTGAAAGTTTGACTTCCTTCATCAAACACCGGATAACCAACAATCTGACCAGTAGAATCGGGTCTACCTTCAGCATGAACGACATTATTTCCCCAATTAATTTCAATGTAATCAGCCGTTAAATGAATCTTATCGTATTTAACGTCTGCCGCTCCGTAAAGAAATATTTTTTTGGCTTTTAAGTCGAACCGCATCGAATCGCGCGCATGATAATCAACCTTTGAATCCAATGCATCTGGCGATGGCTTGAGTGAGCCAGGTGGCAAATCTTGTTTGTTTTTGGATGTGTCTATTGATGCAATATTCAACTTCAATGAATCGTTCTTAGGAGAATCGACCATATTCGATTGCGCATAAGAAAAGATCCATGCTACAAATGTGAATAAAACTGTTGTTAATTGCCGAAGCTCCACACGTAAACGCAAGGTTACTGTATATTAATTTTGTAAAATCCGTTTCGAAACGAATGCAAAACTAATTTATTTCCCTAAAATCCCGATTTAATAGTATACCAGACTTCATGAAAAACGCAAGAAAACTTCGTCTTGGTTTACTTCTCATCACACTAACGGTGGGATTTTCGCTGGTATTTTTGCCCGATTTATTTGCTGATAAAAAAAATCATCGCGAATCGGGAGTTCGCACAATTGTTATTGATCCTGGTCATGGCGGACATGACAGCGGATGTCATGGTTCAGGAGCTTATGAGAAGAATGTTGCTTTGGCCGTTTCTTTAAAACTCGGAAAACTCATCGAAGCCAATTTCCCCGATGTAAAGGTCATATATACAAGAAAAACAGATGTTTTTGTGGAGTTGTATCGTAGAGCGCAAATTGCAAACGAGAACAAAGCCGATTTATTTATATGCATACATTGTAACAGTGGTCCCAAAGCAGCATTTGGCGCAGAAACATTTGTAATGGGCTTACATAAAAGTGAGGATAATTTGAATGTTGCTAAACGTGAAAATGCGGTTATTCTTCAAGAAGATAATTACCAACGCAAGTACGATGGCTTCGACCCGAATAGTGCGGAAGCAAACATTATATTTTCACTTTATCAAAATGCTTTTCTAGACCAGAGTTTGTATTTCGCCGATCGCCTACAACACGAGTTTAAACACTATGCTTCTCGACACAATAGAGGGGTGAAACAAGCAGGTTTCTTAGTATTATTTAGAACAACAATGCCTAGTGTTTTAATTGAAACCGGATTTCTTACAAATGGTGAAGAAGAGAAATATTTAAAGTCAAATACTGGACAACAAAAAATAGCCAATTCCATTTTAAGAGCGCTCAGCACGTATAAAAGTTGGATTGATGGCAGCAACGAGCATCACGATTTAAAATTTCCTCAAGACGAAGATCAAGGAAATCATGTGACAGACAAATCCTCGGAACAAAATGAGACAGCACAATTTGAAAATAAAAGCAATAATAAACCCGCAATAGAGCCAGATAATTCGGGGATTGTTTATCGAATTCAGGTGCATACATCTCCCGAAAAGATTTCATTAAATTCGTCTCGATTTAAAGGAAGATCTGATGTTTGGGAATATAAATTCAATAAATCTTGGAAATATACCGTCGGAAGGTGCGATAAACAAGAAGATGCCCTTAAATTGCTCTCCGATTTAAAAAAAGCTGGATTTGATGATGCATTTGTGGTTGCATTTAAAAATAACAACCGAGTTTCTTTACAAGAAGCTCAATTAACTCCACCTAACTGACCCTATCTACGAAATTAAAAATATGAAATTAACCCGTGAAGTTCGTGTTGGAATAGTCGTAACATTGGGAATTCTCCTTTTGTATTTTGGATTTAATTTCCTGAAAGGGAAAAACATTTTCTCGCCGTCGAGATCGTATTATGCCGTTTTCGACAATGTAGATCAACTTATGCCGTCTGCTCGCGTTCAAGTAAATGGATTTCAAGTGGGTATTATTGACAAAGTTGGATTCTTGAATGAAGGATCGTACAAAGTGCTCGTGAAGTTTTTAATTGATAACGACGACCTCAATATTCCGAAAGATTCTGAAGCACATATCGTACAAGATTTATTAGGCACTCGAACATTGGAGTTAACACTTGGAAAATCGAGCGTTATGGCCGAAAGAGGTGACACATTAAAAGC
>JBIPLZ010000325.1:0-3193 GCA_044369395.1 Flavobacteriales bacterium
AGGTTTGCTTCTGCAAGTTTTATAGCATTCTCTTTTTCCTTTTCTGCTAAATTCAATCTGTTTGACAATTCTTCTTCAAACTCATGGTCACGAACTTGTTTAAGAATATCTGCAAAACCTGCTTCGTCTACTTTAAATGCTTTTTTACAATTGGGGCAAATAATTTCATTCATATTTTAATCTTTAATAAAGTGTAAAGAATATAGAAACAATTTCTTTTATTCGAATTTTCAAATTAATTTTTAGGGAGCGTCTAATGTATTAAATTAAAGTAATGTTTCAATTTAAAGTCGTGCATAATTTTAATTTATCTACTTAATTAGTTTTAAATTAATTTTCAAAGGTTTGTTTTATTAATTAATGGAATCTTTCATATCAATTAGCCCAATTTTGAATTTTCGAAGAAATTTGCAGCATTTATTTTTGTTAATCTCAAAGCTGTGTAAGATGTTTTAAATTGATTAAAATCATCATAGAGGGTAAAGATATATCAGATATGTTTGACGAAATTTCAAATACTAAATCTAAGCACAATTCTGCTTTCAATTTCTTTATCTTCGTGACCTCATTCGCAGAACATTCTCCTCAAAGAGTTGTTCTGCTTTCTTAGTTTATGCACGTTTTGAATTCACCCGAAATACTTCAACTTTTTCAGGAGCATCCAGCTCTTAAAAACATCCTCCAAAATCTTCAGTCAAATGTTGCTTCGCGCGTTTTACTCAAAGGACTTGCAGGTTCTCAAGCATCTTTTGTCGCAGCCAGTGTATTTAATGAACGCAAGGTTCCTTTGCTGGTTATTATTCCCGATCGGGAAGAAGCAGCCTATTTCTTGAACGATTTACAATACTTGCTGCCCGATGCAAACGTGCTCTTTTTTCCTGCGTCGTTTAAAAAAGCCTACGAACCTGAAAGTGCCGATGGTAATAGCAAGCTTCAACGTGCCGAAGTGCTAAATAACATTAATACTGACAAGCGTCCATCCGTCATTGTCACGTATCCAGAAGCTTTATTTGAACGCGTTGTTACGCATGGAAATCTCAAGAAAAACACTTTTAAACTGAATCGTGGAGAAAAACTTTCGATCGATTTCGTGCACGATTTCTTGCATGAATACGATTTTGATCGTGTCGATTTTGTAGTTGAGCCAGGTCAATTTGCCATTCGAGGTGGAATTCTGGATGTGTTTTCGTATTCCGATGAAGAGCCCTACCGCATTGAATTTTTTGGGGAGGAAGTGGATACTATTCGTTCATTTAATCCGGTCGACCAACTTTCAACGCGCAACCTCGAATTCATCAATATCGTTCCAGATATTCAAGGGAAAATTCTGCATGAAAGTCGTGAGAGTTTTCTAGAATTTATCTCCGAAAAAACAGTGGTTTGGATTCGCGAATCGGAACTCAGCTTGCAACGTATCGCATCAGAATACGAACGCGCAGAACTTGCATTTTCGACAATGGAAAATTCTACGGCACAATTGCCTCCCGAAGAGTTGTATTGTTCGAGAGAACTACTCAGCAAGCAACTTCTCAATTTCTCCATCATAGAAAATGGAAGTGGAGCTGTATTTTCAAAAAAAGATGTCGTTACATTTTCGGGGATTCCTCAACCCAGCTTCAACAAGAATTTTAATTTAATAACCAAGCAGCTCACCAGCAATACCAAAGCAGGCATGGAGAATTTTATCTTCTCCGATAATGCCCGACAGATAGAACGTATTTATGCCATCTTCGAAGACATCGGAAAAGAAATTCGTTTTGTCCCTATAAATCATTCTTTGCATGAAGGATTTTCGGATCCCGAATTGAAAATTGCCTGTTACACCGATCATCAACTTTTCGATCGTTACCATCGCTTTAAGCTAAAAGACGGTTATGCGCGAAAAGAAGCTATCACGCTAAAAGAACTGAAAGGCTTGCAACCTGGCGATTTTGTTACGCATGTGGATCATGGCGTGGGCAAATACGCAGGTCTCGAAAAGATTGATGTGAACGGAAAGCAGCAAGAAGCCATTCGCTTGGTGTATCGCGATAACGATATGTTGTATGTGAGTATTCATTCGCTGCATCGTATCTCGAAGTTTACGGGGAAAGAAGGAACGGAGCCTAAACTCAACAAATTAGGAAGCGCTGCTTGGGCCAATTTGAAGCAGAAAACCAAAAGTCGTGTAAAAGACATTGCCCGCGATTTGATTAAGCTGTATGCCGAACGTCGCGCCAAGAAAGGGTTTGCATTTGGAAAAGACACCTATTTACAAGACGAGTTGGAAGCGTCATTTATATACGAGGACACACCCGATCAGGTAAAAGCCACGCGAGATGTGAAACGCGATATGGAAAAAGATGCACCTATGGACCGTTTGGTTTGTGGTGATGTGGGATTTGGAAAGACTGAGATTGCCGTTCGAGCAGCATTCAAAGCCGTAAACGATAGTAAGCAAGTGGCTATTTTAGTTCCGACAACCATACTCGCTTTGCAGCATTATAAAACCTTTGCAGAACGACTCAGTCAATTGCCATGTAAAGTCGATTATATCAACCGATTTAAAACCGCCAAACAGCAAAAAGAAACCCTCGAGAAATTATCCAAAGGCGAGATCGATATTCTCATTGGAACCCATCGTATTATAAGCAAAGACGTGAAGTTTAAAGATTTGGGCTTGATGATTATTGACGAAGAGCAGAAGTTTGGTGTTGCAGCGAAAGAAAAACTCAAACAAATTAAAATCAATGTTGATACCTTAACGCTTACTGCCACGCCTATTCCACGGACTTTGCATTTTAGTATGATGGGCGCCCGCGATTTAAGTGTAATCAATACGCCGCCACCTAATCGCCACCCAGTTCAAACTGAGTTGCACACCTTTAACGAAGAATTGATTCGCGACGCGGTTACGTTTGAAGTTCAACGAGGTGGGCAAGTATTCTTTGTAAACAATCGCGTGCAAAACATTCAGGAAGTCGCCGATATGATTCGTCGCTTATGTCCTGGAGTTCGCGTAACTGTTGGTCATGGTCAGATGGAAGGCGAAGAGCTCGAAAATGTGATGATGAGCTTTATTGACGGCGAGTACGATGTGTTAGTTGCAACGACAATTATTGAGTCGGGATTGGATATTTCGAATGCAAATACCATCATCATCAACAACGCACATTTGTTTGGCTTGAGCGATTTGCATCAGATGCGTGGACGC
>JBIPLZ010000327.1:0-3188 GCA_044369395.1 Flavobacteriales bacterium
TTTTTTGATTTTGCTTGTATGTTTTTGTTTTTTTTTAACTTTGTCACGCTGAAACAATAAAAATAAAAACAAACAATCATGAAAAAAGTAACATTCGCAATCCTTACTGTAGGTGTGGCATTATTCGCATCTTGTGGTGGTAACAACGCTGAAGCTGAAAAAGCAAAAGCTGATTCTATTGCTGCTGCTGCAAAAGCAGATTCAATCGCTGCTGCTGAAGCTGCTACTGCTGCTGCTGATTCTGCTGCTGCTGCTGCTGCTGCTGCAACTGTTGATACTTCTAAGACTCCAGCTGCTCCAGCTGCTGAAGCTCCTAAGCACAACTAATCAGTATTTTAAGACTGTAAAAATCCTGCCTTTGGCGGGATTTTTTGTTTTATAGCTTAGCCACACGAATCACATTTTCCATGTTTCTTATTGGGGCGCAGCATATTAAATAGTCTTCTTCCTAGCCAAAAGGCTGCTATTGCTATCAACACAAAAACCAATATCATTTGCATAGCTCAAAATTAGGAATTTGCCCTAATTTCGCAGACTAAATTTTACTATTATGCAGTTAAGTTTTAAGCGCAACAATAAAAGCGACGAACTTCTTTTACACATATATAAGGAACTCCTTTATCCTCGTATGATCGAGGAAAAAATGCTCAACCTCCTTCGTCAAGGCCAAATTTCTAAATGGTTTTCAGGCATTGGGCAAGAAGCCATCTCGGTGGGAACCGTGGTCGCTATGGACAAAGATGAATACATTCTTCCCATGCACCGAAATCTAGGAATCTTTACCGGTCGTGGAATGCCCTTCCATCAGCTCTTTACACAATGGCAAGGCAAGCTTAACGGATATTCCAAAGGCCGCGAACGCTCTTTCCATTTTGGTTCGCAAGAGCATAAAATTGTGGGTATGATTTCGCATCTCGGTCCGCAACTCGGACTCGCAGATGGTATCGCACTCGCTCACAAACTCCGAAAAGAAAAACATGTCACAGCCGTTTTTACAGGTGATGGAGGTGCTAGTCAAGGTGATTTTCACGAATCAATCAATGTTGCAGCTGTTTGGGATTTGCCAGTCATCTTTATCATCGAAAACAATGGATACGGGTTATCTACCCCAAGCAATGAGCAATTCCGTTTCAATTCGTTTACCGATAAAGGTCCAGGTTATGGAATTCCTGCTCGCCAAGTAGATGGCAATAACGTATTAGATGTATATGATGCGGTTCAAGAAATTAGAGCCGATATTCAGAATAATCCGCGCCCATGGTTGCTCGAATGCATGACCTTCCGCATGCGTGGTCACGAAGAAGCATCGGGAACCAAATATGTTCCTCAAGAATTATTCGATATTTGGGGTAAGAAAGATCCTGTAGCTAATTATGAAGAATGGCTGGTGCAAGAAGGAGTCTTGAACGCAGATTCAATTACTAGCATTCGTGCAGAATTTAAAAAAACCATCGAAGCGGGTGTTGCCACTACATTTGCAGAACCCGAAATTATCGCCGACACGCAGTTCGAATTGAATGATGTGTATGCTCCATTTATTAGTGAATCGAAACAACCCTCATCAGAAACGAAAACTGAAAAACGATTCATCGATGCTATTTCTGATGGACTTGCCTTGGCTATGGAAAAGCATCCCGATTTGGTGTTAATGGGTCAAGACATCGCCGAATACGGTGGTGTTTTTAAAATTACTGAAGGATTTGTAGAACGATTTGGGAAAGATCGTGTGCGCAATACTCCATTGTGCGAAGCCGCAATCGTTGGAAGCAGCATGGGACTTTCCATCAATGGAATGAAATCGATGATGGAAATGCAATTTGCCGATTTCGTTACCGAAGGGTTTAATCAAATCGTCAACAACCTAGCGAAAAGTTATTACCGTTGGGGACAAAATGCCGATGTTGTTATTCGCATGCCAACAGGTGCAGGTGTTGCAGCAGGTCCGTTTCACAGCCAGAGTAATGAAGCGTGGTTTACGCACACACCGGGTTTGAAGGTCGTTTACCCAGCATTTCCAAACGATGCCAAAGGATTGTTGTTGGCCTCGTTCGAAGATCCTAATCCTGTTATGTTTTTCGAACATAAGGCAATGTATCGTAGCGTTTCGGAACCCGTTTACGACGATTATTTCACCATCGAAATTGGGAAAGCCAATCTCCTTCGCGAAGGAAATGATGTATCGATTATTACGTATGGTTTTGGAGTACATTGGGCGCTAGATGTTTTGAACAAACATCCTGAGATCAATGCCGATTTACTCGATTTACGCACCTTATTACCATTCGATGAAGAGGCAATTTTGGAAACGGTGAAGAAAACAGGTCGCGTAATCATCCTTCACGAAGATTGCTTAACAGGAGGAATCGGTGGAGAAATTGCAGCGCGAATCAGTGAAAAGTGTTTTGAGTATTTGGATGCTCCAGTTGTTCGTTCTGCAAGCATCGATACACCCGTTCCGTTTTCGGCTGTATTGGAGCAGAACTTTTTACCCAAAGGACGATTTGAACAGCAATTGCTCGATTTGATTAATTACTGATGAAAACGATTCTAGACGTAAACAACTTGTTTAAAAGCTACGGAAATAACATTGCCGTAAATTCGGTAAGTTTTCGTGTTGAGCAAGGACAAGTGTTTGGATTGCTTGGTCCTAACGGCAGCGGAAAAACCACTTTGCTAGGTTGTATTACAGGAATTTTACTTGCTAATCAGGGAAGTTTTTCTTGGTTTGAAGAAGATGATTTTACCAAGGCACGTTTACGGATTGGCGCGTTAATCGAAACACCGAATTTTTATCCCTATTTGAGCGCATGGAAAAATCTCGAAATAGTTGCAGAAATAAAAGGGTGCGACCATTCAAGAATTGATCGTGTTTTGGAGGAAGTTCAATTGCTCGACAGGAAAAACGATGAATTCAAAACATTTTCATTGGGAATGAAACAACGTTTGGCAATTGCATCTGCATTGCTCAACGATCCGGAGGTTTTGGTGCTCGATGAACCTACCAATGGCTTAGATCCTCAAGGAATTAACGAAATCAGAAGTATCATTCTCCAACAAAAATCGAAAGGGAAAACGATCATTCTCGCCAGTCATCTATTGAACGAAGTAGAGAAAGTGTGCAGTGATGTGGTGATTATTAAAAAAGGAGTAGTACTGAAAAGTGGCAAAGTAGAAGATATTCTCAATAC
>JBIPLZ010000328.1:0-3166 GCA_044369395.1 Flavobacteriales bacterium
GGCCATCACCGGCAATTCCAGTGGTAATTCGTTTTCAGAAAGCGGATACGCAACACCCTCGCGATAAACAATCGGAAAGGGTTCTCCCCAATAGCGTTGGCGACTAAATCCTGCATCACGCAAGCGATAATTCACTTTTCCTTTTCCAAAACCACGTTCCTCAATGGCAACAATGGCTTTTTTCAAGGCTTCGTATCCTGTCAGTCCATTGAGGAAATCCGAGTTAATCATCTTGGCTTCCTTGGTAGAATTTGCAGCTTCCGAAATATCTACCCCTTCGTTTATAACAGGAATAGGAAGGTTGAAATATTTAGCAAAATCCCAATCGCGCTGATCTCCAGCAGGAACCGCCATTACAGCTCCAGTACCATAGCCCGCCAACACATAATCGCCCACCCAAACCGGAATTTTAGCACCAGTAAATGGATGAAGCACATACGCTCCTGTGAATTCTCCGCTAATACGTTTTACATCGGCCATCCGTTCGCGTTCGCTTCGGTTTTTAGCCACTTCCGCGTATGCATTCACGGCATCGCGTTGAGCGTCAGTGGTTATAACAGACACCAATTCGTGTTCGGGAGCTAGAGTTAAAAAACTAACGCCAAAAATGGTGTCAGGGCGGGTTGTGAAGACTTCGATCTGATCGGAATGATTTTCCAATTGGAATTTCAACGAAGCACCTTCCGAACGTCCAATCCAGTTGCGCTGCATTTCCTTCATCGAATCGGTCCACTCAAGTGTTTCCAAATCGTTTATTAAGCGCTCTGCATAGGCTGTTATGCGCAAAAACCACTGACGCATACGACGTTTCTCAACGGGATGTCCGCCACGTTCGCTTAAGCCATCTTTTACTTCGTCATTCGCCAATACAGTTCCCAATGCTTCACACCAGTTAACGGTACTATAATCTTGGTAAGCCAAACGATACTGCATCAAAATGCCGCGCTGATCGGCTTCGTTCATGGCAATCCATTCAGCAGCACTAAACGGGACATGTTCACCGCAAGCTCCTTTTGCAGCAGCGCTTCCTCCTTGGACAAACAAAGCTTCAAGGTTGGAAATTTCCTCAGCTTTCTGACTTTCTAAATTGAACCAGCATCCAAACAATTGAATGAAAATCCATTGTGTCCATTTGTGATAGTCGGGATCAGAAGTAATGACTTCTCTGTCCCAATCGTAGCAAAAGCCAATGTTTCCTAACTGTTCTTTATAGCGGGCAATATTTTCGGAGGTGGTATCAGCCGGATGACGACCAGTTTGAATGGCATACTGCTCAGCAGGCAAACCAAAGGCATCGAAGCCCATGGGATGCAATACATTAAATCCCTTCAATCGTTTGTAACGTGATACGATGTCCGATGCAATGTAACCAAGCGGATGCCCCACATGCAGTCCTGCGCCAGAAGGGTAGGGGAACATATCAAGAACATAGTACTTTGGACGGGAAGAATCGATTTCCGTTTTATAACGTTTCTCGTCTTTCCAGCGTTGTTGCCACTTCTTTTCAATCGTTCGGAAATTCGGTTCCATCAGGGAATTGGGGTGTTTTAATGAGTTCGCGAAGTTACAAAATAGAGGCATTCTATTCCCATGGTTTTCTATTTTGAGATGTTCTTCACAATTCGTGTTTATTTTCTTGTTGAAAGATGCTAAAAGAAATATCCATTAAACACTCTACATAAGTATATTTGCATTTGAATAAAGGCATGTCAAGTTCAGAAAACACATTTAATCGCAAGCGAATTCGCACCTCATATATTACCTCTGTGGTGAGTATTGCCATGGTGCTATTTATGTTAGGTTTGTTGGGCTTGCTTCTGGTTGATGCCAAAAAACTATCAGACACAACGCGCGAATCGTTTCAGGTATCGATTTTTTTTCGGGACTCAGTAGACGATGTTCAGATTCTTGCATTTAAACAACAATTGGATGCTAAACCTTTTGTGAAATCGAGCACGTTTGTAACAAGAGCAGATGCAGCCTCCGAATTCCAAAAAGATTTGGGTGAAGATTTCGTCGATTTTCTAGGTTATAACCCTTTACCTGCATCCATCGACGTTCGTTTTAATGTGAATTTTACCAATGAAGCCGATTTTCAGAAGATCGAAAAGGAATGGTTAGCAAATCCATTGGTTGCCCAAATCGATTATCCGCGTAATTTGATCAATCAGATTGTTGCGAATATGCAAAAGCTAAGTTGGTTCTTTTTGGCATTTTCTGTTATTCTCACATTTATAGCCATTACACTTATAAATAATACGATTCGATTGTCAATCTATTCCAAGAGATTACTCATTCGAACCATGCAATTGGTTGGCGCTACGCGAGGTTTTATTCGCTGGCCATTTTTACGTGCAAGTATTATTCAAGGTCTTCTAGGAGGTTTGGTTTCAATTCTTTTACTTTCAGGGATGATTATTTTGGGAGAACAACAAATTCCAGAATTGCAAAAATTACGAGATTTAAATCTTTTAGGAATTTTAGCAGGATCTATACTAATTTCAGGAATCGCATTATCGTGGATTTGTACTTTCTTTGCGGTTCGAAAATATTTGAACCTAAAAACAGATTCACTGTATTAAACTTTACAGATGAGCACAGAAAATAACGACAACAAGCATGGGTTTGCATTCGGCCCTACAAACTACAAAATCATGATAGCTGGTATTGTAGTGATTCTTATTGGATTTCTCCTCATGGTTGGAGGAGGTTCAAAAGACCCGAATGTTTTCAATCCAGAAATCTTCAGTACACAACGTATCACCATTGCTCCAATCGTAGTTTTGATTGGTTTTGCAATTGAAGTATTCGCGATTGTTTACAAACCGAAAAACTAAATCCGAATGACATTTCTGGAAGCCTTCATCATAGCTGTTGTTGAAGGAGTAACCGAATTTTTGCCCGTTTCTTCAACAGGGCATATGGTAATTACGCAAGCTATTCTTGGTATTAAGTCGGATGAATTTGTGAAACTCTTCACAGTAAATATTCAGTTTGGCGCCATCCTTTCGGTTCTTTTTCTTTATTGGAAACGCTTCCTTAAAGACATTCCTTTTTACATTAAACTAATTCTCGCATTTATTCCAGCTGCTGTAATTGGACTTATAGCTGGAGATTACATAGATACATTACTCGAAAGTCCACTTGTTGTTGGAATTACCTTGTT
>JBIPLZ010000329.1:0-3165 GCA_044369395.1 Flavobacteriales bacterium
GACTCAACCCGAAAAACAAACCCGAAATTGCCTTGTTCGAGAACAAATACAAGTACAAGGAAATGCTCGTGGAAAAAGACATTACGTTTTATTCCAATTGCGAACATCACTTCGTACCCATTTTTGGGAAGGCGCATGTAGCATACATTTCTAACGGACAAGTAATTGGTTTATCTAAAATTAACCGCGTTGTCCAGTATTTTGCTCGTCGTCCGCAAGTTCAAGAACGCTTGACCATTCAGATTGCTGAAGAATTAAAGAGAGTGTTAAATACCGAGGATGTTGCCGTTGTTATTGATGCAGTGCATTTATGTGTTTCTTCTCGTGGAGTGCAAGACAATGACTCTAAAACAGTGACTTCGCATTTTGGTGGGAAGTTTAATGACGAATCGTCTCGTCGCGAGTTCTTTACTTATATCGGAATGAAATAATGGAGACACGGAATTACGTAATTGCCGGAGGAACTTCAGGAATTGGTGCGGCTTTAACACTGCAATTGGTAAACGAAGGACATCAGGTTTTTGTATTTGCCAGAAACAGACACGAACTTCCCGTTCACTCAAATATCCATTTTTCATCGATCGATTTTACTAAAGAATCGTTTCAATTGGAATCTCTTCCTGAACAAATTCATGGCTTTGCATATTGTCCAGGATCTATCAATCTCCAGCCATTTCATCGTAGTAAAAGAGAAACCTTTGCATCCGATTTTAATATCAATGTGCTTGGAGCCGTTCAATGCATTCAGCAATGTTTGCCTGGTTTAAAAAATGCCGGAGAATCTTCAGTGGTTTTATTTAGTACCGTTGCAGTTCAAACAGGGATGGGTTTTCATGCATCGATTGCTGTTTCGAAAGGTGCTATTGAAGGATTGACACGATCTTTGGCAGCTGAATATGCATCAAGTAAAATCCGATTTAACTGCGTAGCACCATCATTAACGGACACGCCACTTGCAGATAAATTACTCAACACTCCCGAGAAAAAAGAGGCAGGAGCGAAACGTCATCCGCTTGGTAAAGTTGGAATGCCTTCCGATAGTGCCAATGCAGCGTTCTTCCTTTTAAACCCAAATTCTAATTGGATTACTGGACAAATTTTGGCGGTCGATGGCGGAATGGGTAGCTTGCGCACCATGTAATTATGGAATATTCGCTCAACGACATTCAACACTTACCCGACCGTTTTCGAAGGAACTTAATAAATTCCTTGCACGGTTTCAAAAGTGTTTCATTGATTGGAACGAGCAATTTGCAAGGACAAACCAACCTTGCCATCTTTTCTCAGATTTTTCACATTGGCGCAAACCCTCCATTGGTGGGTATTCTAGTTCGCCCAGATTCGGTTGATCGTCATACGTTGAGGAATATCCGAGAAACTTCTTGGTTTACGATTAACCACATTCAAGAATCCTTTGTTGAAGCAGCGCATCAAACAAGCGCTCGCTATCCCGAAGAAGTTTCTGAGTTCGAAGCCTGTGGATTAAGTCCTGAATTTATTCAAGAAATTCCGGCTCCTTTTGTTGCCGAAAGTGCAATCCGTTATGCGCTATATAAAGTTGATGAAACCATATTGATAAACGGAACTGTTCTTATCACAGGAGAAATTCGATGTTTACATGCGCCTGATGAGGTTGTTTCGGAAGATGGCTTTCTACAAATTCACCAAGCTGGAACCATTGCATCTTCTGGATTAGATGCTTATTATCGAGTTGATCCCATTAGCCGTTTTGCTTATGCCAAGCCCGATTTACCCATTTCAAAAATCCCGTTCGAAAATAAAAAATGAGCAAAAAAGCACTATTCTGGTTTCGTCGCGATTTGCGTTTAAACGATAATACGGGTCTTTACCATGCCTTGAAAAGCAATGAGCAGGTTCAAGCCATCTTCATTTTTGATCCTTCCATTCTCGATCGACTCGAAGATGAAGATGATGTTCGGGTAACATTTTTACATCGTGAAGTAACGCGCATCAATGAGGAACTTCAACAATTTGGATCGTCGCTGGATGTATTTTACGATACTCCACAAAATGTATTTACCTCACTTGCTCAAGCAGGAGAAATCAGCGCAGTTTATACAAATCACGATTATGAACCCTATGCGCAAGAGCGAGATTCGCAGATAAATGAACTACTAAAAAAGCACAACATTGATTTTCATACGTTCAAAGATCAGGTGATTTTTGAAAAGGACGAAGTGATGAAAGACGATGGGAAACCCTACACCGTTTTTACGCCCTATTCCCGCAAATGGAAGTTGAAACTCAGCGAAAACGATATTCAATCGTACCCAAGTGAAACGCTAAGTAATTCATTTGTAAGAAGAGAAAAATCGGAGCTTCCCAATTTGAAAGACATGGGATTTATTCCATCGAGAATTACCATCCCGCCCAATATTTTGCTTGTTGACATTGTAAAACGTTATGCGAATCACCGCGATTTTCCGGCACAAAAGGGCACAAGCAAACTGAGTGTACATTTACGTTTTGGAACAGTTTCGATTCGTGAATTAGTGAGAGAGGCCCGCGGATTAAGTGAAACATGGCTCAACGAATTGATTTGGCGCGAATTCTACCAAATGATCCTTTGGAATTTTCCGCAGGTGGTTCATAAAGCCTTCAAACCTGCTTACGATTTAATCGATTGGCGCAATGATTCCGATTCGTTTAATCGTTGGTGTGAAGGAAAAACCGGCTATCCCATTGTGGATGCTGGCATGCGCGAATTGTTAGCCACTGGATTTATGCACAACCGTGTCCGCATGATTGTGGCCAGTTTTTTAACCAAGCACTTGCTCATCGATTGGCGCTGGGGCGAAGCGTGGTTTGCGCGCAAATTGATGGATTTTGAATTGGCATCCAATAACGGAGGTTGGCAATGGGCTGCAGGATGTGGCTGCGATGCAGCTCCTTATTTCCGAGTTTTTAGTCCGGCTTTGCAAACCGAAAAGTTCGATCCTCAAGCAGAATACATTCGCCGCTGGATTCCAGAAATAAACGATCCTTTTGCCTATCCCAAACCCATTGTCGACCATAAAATGGCCAGAGAAAGAGCGCTTTCGACCTACAAAGCAGGTTTGCAAAAATCAGCTGTAAGCGAATGAAAGGAGTTAAGAAGGCGGATCTTCCTCACAAAATCTGTCAATATTGTAAACGTCCTTTTTC
>JBIPLZ010000040.1:0-11312 GCA_044369395.1 Flavobacteriales bacterium
GCCTTTCCTGCACGAATGGATTTAATTTCGGTACCAGTCAACATAATTCCGGCGGTTAATTGCATTAACAATTGATACTCGAAACTTGCTTTTCGGTTTTTAATATTGAGTTGTGTTACCTGCTTTGTGGGTTGTGCCATGGTTCAGGATTTTACTAAAATATGAGCCGCAACGTGCCGCGAAATAATTACTTCTGGACCATTTTCAATGCAAACCCCAGCAGAGCCATCAAAACTAAAGCGGCGATTTACTTTAACTAAAGATCCTGGAATGAGTTGAATTGCTTGCAGGTATTGAAGAAAATCGGGCAGGTGGTCAGTAACACCTTCTACCACATTCGAAACGCCCGTTTCAACATCCAATAAACTAATTTGAGAACGGATTTCCATCTTCCCACTTTTATCGGGAATTGGATCTCCGTGTGGATCGAAACGTGGTTGCCCCAAATAACGATCTAGGTATTCGTATAGTTTATCGGAACTAGTATGTTCGAGTTGCTCTGCTATATCGTGAACTTCTTCCCATCCCAGACCCAAACGATCTACCAAAAACACTTCCCACAAACGGTGTTTACGAACGATATCCAAAGCGCATTTTTGTCCTTTTTCGGTTAACTGAACACCTTGATAACGTGTGTGTAAAACCAAATGACGATCGCCCAGTTTTTTCAACATGTCCGTAACCGAAGATGCTTTTGTTTGCAATTCTTCAGCAATGGAATTAGTGCTTACTTTTCCCGCAGTTTTTCCCGAAAGCTTGAATATAGCTTTTAGGTAATTTTCTTCGGTGAACGTTCTAATCATAACGCAAAGATAGTATTTGCTTGGTCTTGAATTTTTGTGTCAATGTTTTTTTAATTGCTTCGATCGGGATGAATATTTAATTCGATTAACTCGAAAATCGATGTATTCCACAAACGAAATTTTCAATGACTAAAAGTTGTTTTGCCGTTTGTGATCCTTCAAAACCATGTATGTCTGAATAGGAAATAGATGCTAAAAAATCTTTCAGAAACACATCCGATAATGGAGCATAACTCCAATGCCATGGCTCTTCTTCGTATCCTGTTGGCCTGTTTTCACCTTTCATTGTATAGGGTTGAAAAAAGCCAAATGTGTGAGCGTTGTTTAGCAACCAGAGATACAGTTTCTCGCCATCTTCGGTCTCGAAAAAATCTTCTTCCACCGAATTTATATCGATGTCGGTACCCCAATGATGCCTTGATGTGCCCGGCATTGCCGTATACTTCAAGATTGTTTCGGCCTTCTCATAATCATTCATTCCACTTTGGGCGAGATTGACATGTTGCGTTAAACTTCGGCCAAGCCATTTATTCTCCCATATTTGCTTCTGACGTTCGAAATTACGTGTGGATGAAACAATGAATAAATCCACTCCATCGTCATTCGCTTTATGATGCATACGTTCCCAAGCAAGCGCCACTTCTTCCCTTAAATAATGTTTAGTTTCTTCTGACGATTGTTTTTCAATCAACACAAAATCGGGATGGTTGGCCGGATTAAATTGTCCAAGTAAATTGGATTTCTCGAGCATCTTAATTCAATTTTAAATGAACAAATCCTGCTTTTTGGGAAGCTCCAAAGCGATATTGATAAAAGTACACACCTTCGGGAAGAGTCTCACCGGATGATAATTTTCCATCCCAACACACATTGTTTTCCAAGGCACTATCAAAAAGAATTTCACCCCAACGATTAAACACTTTCAGCTCAGAACATGGAACAAACGCGATATCTTGTGGTGTTGGTGCTAATTGCATTGCAGGACTAAAACAATCGTTCTTTCCATCACCGTTGGGAGAAAAGGCATTCACATCATTTTCCTTGTAATAGGCAGAAATATCGTTGATGTATTCCGAAAAACTAAACGTATCGCGGCAAGCACCATTTTGAACGATGAGTAATGCATTGAGTGTATCATTAAAAGCAAAAACCGAAATAGGATTTTCTTCTTGACTAATTTCCCCATTGCTAAACTTCCAGATAAGCTCTGTGAAATTGCTACTTGAATCAATAAAAGCGGCATTCATTCCCTTGCAATCGGGATACAACACCTGCCCAAAGTTGGCTTCCGGTTTACTCACAATCAACACTTGAACAGAATCTTTAGCAGGACATCCAGGAGCGCCAAGTTCAGGTGTTCGAATTACATTGAATTGCATGTTTTCATCAACGTTAACTGTAGGTGTCGCTGTTTCGGGATTCGTTAAGAAAGTGGAAGGTGTCCACGAATAGCTGTAAAGTCCAGAATTGTCTTGCACACCAATTGTTGCAGGTTCACCTTCGCATACGTTCACATCATCGCCTGCGTTCATGTTGTCAAATCGGCCATTTACTGGAACATCAAGTGTGTCGGAACAGCCTTCGGGACGATTAATGAGTACAACGTAATTTTGAGTTCCATTCAAATAAGCAAGAGGATTTTGTTCTGAGGTTGAACTTAATCCCAAAGCAGGACTCCAATCAAACGTAGTTCCTGCGGCGTAATCGCCAATTGGGCCAATGGCAATGGTGTCGAATACACAGGAATCGATGAGTGCTAATTCGTTGCGGCTCGTTCCCAATACAATCAATTCTTGGGTTAATGTATCGATACACGTTCCCACCCGAATCTCGACTGAATAAATCATGGATGAATCGGCGATCAATGTTGGTTTACGAACTTCTCCATTGCTCAGTGTTGTTGGATTTGACCATTGAAATTGATAATACGGATCGTCGAACGTATCGGGTCCAAGCGTCGCTTCTTGACCTTGGCAAACTGTTACAGGTCCGAGAGAACCCTCAATTTCTGAAATCACCGTTATCGTTAAAGAAACCGTATCGGAACCGTTACAGGTTAAGCTACTACTAGCAATTAAAATCACTTCGTAGGTTCCGCTTGCATTGAACGTGTATGTTAAATCGGAGCTAGAGCCAATCTCAACATCATTCAAACGCCAACTGAAAATATCTGCATTTACACTCGTATTGCTGAATTGAGCAGTGTATGGAGCACATCCAATAGGTTCAGTAATGCTTGCAATAGCAGAGACGGTAATAGGAGATTCGAAATCGAATTTCACAAGCAGGTTATTGCAATTGCTCGACTCGTTGATGGGAGAATACGATGTGGAATCCAATCCAGGGAAATCACTTTGTCCGCCACAACCCGCACAAATCGATTGATAAATCACGCCTTTACGATCGAATCGACTGGTTCCACCATCCACATGATCGGAAGAAAGTGCACCACCCAAAAACGAAGCATATTCTAAGCTCTGCGCCTGATTGTCCATCACGAACAAATAAAAATCGTTGTTATCTGTAGTCGATTGAAATGCGTCGGGAGTGGTAACCAATCCGGCTGTTCCTGTTCCGAAGGTGTTGATGCTTCCGCCCCAACCGGTACAATAAATTTTATCGCATAAATCAACCAAGAGGGCAGTAGGAGTGATGTCGGGAGCGCCCGTAGCATTTCCAAAAGCGTTTGACCAAACCACGTTGTTTAGTAATGGGTCCAATTTCATCAGAAATTGATTTCCTCCACTAACTCCGATCGCTGTATTGATGTTGAATACATCGCCACTAGCATCCGATTGCCCGAAAATATATACGTGGTTTGTTTTATCGGTTCCTACAATAAACGATTGATCGTAACCTGCATCGCCAATAAATGTTGAACCAACCAACGTATTCCCAGTAGAGTCAATGATGGCTACAAAGCCGTCGGTGTCACCACCAAAAGAACTTTGGTATGCATTATTACTGCTCGGGAAATTGTCCGATTTTGTTCCACCTGTAACCACAGCACGGTTGTCGGTATCAACAACCAAATAGTAAATGCCATCTTCGGAAGAACCTCCTAGATACGTTGACCATTGAAGCTGTGTTAGATTTCCGTTGAGCTTAAATACAACACCGTCTTGATTTCCACCTCCATATTGTTGTTGAACGGCTCCATTAGTGACAGGGAAATCGCTGCTTTGAGTACTTGTTCCCACATACACATTATTGTTTGCATCTACCCAAATAGCACCTCGAATTTCGTCGGCATAATTTACTGGTATTGCCCCGTTAAATCCGTCATTGCCTGAGCCGCCAACATAGGTTGAAGCAAGCATTTGACTGCCATCGCTCGATAATCTACAAACAAAAACATCCAATCCGTTTGCTAATTGAATAAATCCGTTTTCGAAACTTGCAGATGGTCCTCCTTGAAAGGTATTGGAATAAGCGCCCGAGGTAGTTGGGAAATCGGACGATCCCGTAGTTCCAAAAATGAGGAGTTCGTCGTATTCATTCACTATCATACTGTGAGGTAATTCGGCATCTGCGCCACCGATGTACGTTACATACAAAACATTACTTCCATCAGGCGTATATTTTAAAATGCCAATATCTAATTGACCTCCACCAAAAACCTCCTCATAAGCACCTGGTGTAGTGTTAAATTGAGCACCGAAAATAATTCCACCCGAATAGCCATTTCCAGCATTGTCGTAGGTTGCTGTGTATCCCCAATTGTCGTCTTGCGAACCTGAATACGTTGCGAAAATTAATTGCGGATCAATGATGAGTTTCTGCGCGTGATTGTATTGTGCAACTTCAAACCCAATACTTCCATCGGCATTTTTGCGAAAGGCAACATCAACATAAGTCTTTACTCCATTTTCTTCTTGCCATGCAATGGGTGCTTGTTCAATGATATCGCCTAAACTGGTTTTAATATACAGGGTGTTATTTCGAATTTGAATATCGTTTTCTCCCTCAAACTGCATGCGAATGTCTTGGTGATTTCCGCCGGGTTTCACATGGAAATCGTATTTAATTCCATTCTTCCCTGTATATAAAACCCAATCGGTTTGGTTGTATATATTGGGATAGCTTACTTTATTCCATGCTTGTAAGCCACCTGCCCATTTCGATTGATTTTTTCCTTGATAAAAATTGTAACGGGTAGTGTTTGGATTTTCTTGGATGGCTTGAACATGATCTTGTGCCCCAAGCAAATTCATATTTACTGTATGGTGTTTTATTTTATCGATGCTTGATGCTTGTTGGGGATGATGCGATTGTTCATGTTTGTTATGAACCGCTTCTCCGTCATACAAAACGTAAGTCAAGCCGGTATTTCTAAGAAATAAAGCTCCATTAGGAATGCCAACTCGGTAATTCACTTGCTGATTCCATTGACCGGCATTGGGAATAAACCCAGATTTTGGGATTGCTGAAATTCCATCAGCATGAAGAGAGAGGCAAGCACTGAAAAGAAGCGCAAAAAGGAAAAGTATACGTTGCATAGAAAATTGCTTGCAACGAAATTACGGAAATAATCAGTTTATTAGCGGATGAGTTCCACAACTCCCTGTAGCGATTGTCCTTGTCCTTCGAATAAAAAGAAATAGGTGCCAGAAGGACAATCCTGACCCGATTCAGTTGTTCCGTTCCAACATCCATTTTCGCTTTCAATGCTTTCGAATATGAGATTGCCCCAGCGATTGAAAATGCGAAGTGTGCTACATTTCAAAAAGTTGGTATCGTCGGGTTTGGGGAGATTTTGCAAGGCTGGTGAAAAGCAATCGTTTTTACCATCACCATTCGGTGAAAAAGCATTGACATCGTTGATGTTGAAATACGATTTTAAGTCTTTAAGTGGTTGAATAAACTCCAATGTATCGGTGCAGTTCGGATTTGTAACAATCAATGTGATGTGAATTGAGTCGCCATATTGATAGATGATATCTGGGTTTAATCCACCTGCCGAAGTTCCCGAACCGAAGTTCCATGAATAGCTTTCGGCAAGTTCACTGTTGTTTTCAATTTTCACTTTCACATCGGTACAACTTGCAAGGACTTCAGTTGTGAAATTTGCCAAAGGTGATCCATCGGGAATAATAAGTTCCAAACTGTCTTTTCCCGGACAACCAAGCGAACTGTCTTTGGGAATTCGGAGTAAGTAAAAGCGCGTGGTTTGATCGACTTGCGCCAAAGGCATCACCAAATTTGCAGAATCTAAGGGCAATTCGGGCGACCAAGCGTATGTATATAATGAACTATCGCCTGGAATTCCAATGGCAATAGATTGTCCACGGCAAATTGTTAAATCGGGTCCAATATTCAAGGTGTCGAAAAGGATGTCGATGTATTGCTCGATGGTGTCGGCACAAGATCCAAGAGAGAGGTAAAGTGTGTAGTTTGTGCTTTGTTCTGGACTCGCAAGTGGCTGTTGGGCGCTTGCATCGTTCAATCCAGCTTCGGGAGTCCACGTAATTTCGTAATACGGATCAACGGGAAATGGCGGCCCAATTTGGGTTTGAGATAAATAACAAACTTCCAAAGAATCAAAAATATCTCGAGTAGAATTTACCACCCGAATCTGTTTTGTAAACGTATCCACCACATTACAGCTATTCGGATTGCTAGCAATGAGCTGAATGATATATACACCTGGCGAAGTGAAATTCCACGTGGGATTTTCTGAAGCCGAGAATTCTGTTCCGTTAATGAGCCAACTGTATGAGGTTGCAAAGCTGCTGCTATTACTGAAATCAACGTTGAATGGTGCGCAACCAATGGGTTTCGATGTAAAACTTGCAACCGTGGCAGGCAATTGAAAATCGAATTTGTAAACAGCATTGTTGCAACCATTCGAGCTTCCATTCACATTCGACCAAACTCCGGGTGTTGTAGGAAAGTCATCGTCGCCGCCACATCCCGCACACACCGCTTGATAAATAATTCCTTTCCGATCGAAACGACTCGTTCCTCCATCCACATGTTCGGAACTTTGAGCTCCTCCAAAAAATGTGGCGTACACCAAACTTTGGTTGCTTTCGTCCAACACCATCAAATAAAAATCATTGTTGTCGGTAGTCGATTGAAATGCATCGTTGGTCACTGTCAATCCACTCGTCCCTCCAAAAGGCAAACCGCTCGATGTGGAATTATTTGCGCCTCCCCATCCGGATACGAATATCTGTCCGCAGATATCAACAGTAAACGCACTTGGCGTAATATCGGGTTTGGCTAAGCCATTACCAAAACTAGTCGACCAAATTCGTGAACTGAGCGAGTTATTGAACTTGGAAATAAACTGCTTGCCATCGCTTTCATTGAAATTGAAATTCTGCTGATAGAAATTTCCACCTTTCTCAGTCTGACCAAATGCATAGATGTTATTTGCGCGATCTGCAGCTAGGATATACACCTGGTCGTACACATCGGTTCCATAATAGGTCGATGCAAAAAGACTTTGTCCGTTGGGACGAATACCCGCAATGAACCCATCGCTTTGTCCGCCTCCGTTGGTATTTTGAAGAGCGCCATTAACGATTGGAAAATCAATCGAAACTGTTCCTCCACCAACAAATACATTTCCGTTTTGATCGAGCACGATGTTCATGATTCCATCGGCCGAACTTCCACCTAAATATGAACCCCAAAATAAGGTGCTCAGGTTTGCATTGAATTTCACAACCATACCATCTTGAACACCACCACCGAATGCTGGTTGGAAAGCATTTCCGGGAACAGGAAAGTCTGAAGAAGCCGTGCTACATCCAATGTACACATTGTTTTGATCGTCGATGGCAATTCCTCCGCGGGCATCGTCGGCGTAGTTGTACCTGAGTTGTGGAGCGGTGTTGATACCGTCGTTTCCACTGCCACCCAATAATGTGGAAGCAAGCAATTGGTTGCCATTTTCTGAAAGTCGGCTGACAAATAAATCGGTGCCGCCTGGAAATTTAACGCCTGTTCCTAAAATGTTTAATTCGGGACCTCCTGCAAATATGCGTTGCCAAGCGGTTGATGTAGTAGGGAAATCGCTGGATCCTGTAGTCCCGAAAAGGAAAAGTTCGTTGCTTGAACTTACGATTAAACTTTGGGGGATTTCGTTTGCCGTTCCGCCAAGGTAAGTGGCATATAATCGCTGACCAGCACCATCGTATTTAATAATCCCAATATCGCAAGGACGAGCTCCAGCACCGCCATTGAATGCTAGTTGGTAAGCTCCTGTTGTTGTTGGGTAACCGATTCCAAATACAACTCCTGCCGAATAGGTATTTCCGCTATTGTCGTAGGTTGCCGTAAAGCCCCAATTATCGGCACTTGATCCCGAATAAGTTCCGAAAACCAATTGCGGATCGATGGTTAATGGGTAGGATGCATTGTATTTACCCGTTTCTAATTGAATGATATTGTCGTTTAATTTAAATTGGCAGGAAACTGAAATACGTTTCCCATCAATGTCTTGCCAGGCAATGGGGGCACTTTCTTCGATTGTACCCAAGCTAGTTTGGATGAAAAGCTTGCCTTGTTTAATTGAAATTTTCTCGGTGCCTTCGTATTGAAACTGAATGAGTTTGGGATTGGCACCAGCTTCCAATTGAAAATCATATTTCAGTCCCAATTCATTCGAATATACAATCCAGTCAATTCCGGGATACAGGTTTTGTTGCTCAATTTTACTGTACGACAAAACGTTTGCGGCCCAGTTACGTTTGTCTTTTCCGATAAAATAATTGGAGTAGGAGGGTAGTTGATTTTTCCCTGCGCTGCTCGAATGTGCATTGGCTCCCAAAAATTGCATTTTGAGCACATGGCCTTTTATTAATTCATTTTCGACGCTTGCTTTATTCTCGGAATGATGATTTCCCAAATTCGATGTTTGAAAATGGTACGTGAAACCTTGTTGTTCAATAAACAGTGCGCCTCCGGGAATGTCGGCTCGGAACGCGACTGATTTGGGCCATTGTCCTTTGTTTTCCTCAAAGCGAGCGCCACCATCAGCTTTTAGTATGAAACTGTTGAAGCATAATGCCAGGGAAACAATGAAAGAAAATGCTTGACCGAATAAACGCATTCCAAATTGGGATTAAACAAAAATACCCCTTCGAATGCAAATACGTGCTTTTGTAATTATTGGTTATTAACAAGCAATGGTCGAATTACCGGATTCGCTTTTCCATGTTGGATTTTAATGAAATGTAATCCATTGGAAATACCCAAATTTTTCAGTGGTAAAAATTCCATGCACGATCCAGCAGGCTGCATGCCACGATTAACCTGATAAACCAATTTTCCTTGTGCATCAAAAACGGAATAGTCGATTGTTCCGGCAGTTGGTAATTCGGATTTAATAACTGCAATTTCGGAAGCTGGATTTGGATAAATACTAACATCTGTTATGTTCGATAACGATTCAAAGCCAATCGCATTTGGAGCATTATCGCGATAAATTACTCTTGTAATACCAGCTATTCCCGATGTGATTTCGAGTAAAGGCCATCCATAACCTGGAGCCAACCATTTGTATTTTACTTCGGTTAGTTGAGGGAGTTGAAAACCAAAACCCAATTGATCAAAGGCAATAGTGTCGGTATAAACCAATTCGGAGCGCAGGCGGAGTGTTTGAAACGTGCCAAATGGAGTGATGAGCGTTCCCCAACCATCAACCGAATTGTTACGAACAGCATCGCGTCCGTAATAACCTAAAGTTGGAATTTGAATATCGTAAGAGTAGGGCGAAGTGCTTGTGCTACTTGTTGTTAAAGGCAATGGAACAAGAACATCTGAAGCGCTGTATGGAATCGGAAGTGGAAATCCATTGATGCTTGCACCAAATCCTTTTTGAGCAAAATTGGATGCTGAACTATTGTAAAAATTGAACACCTCACCAATAGTAATATCCACGAAAGGAATTGTTGGAATTTGAAGAGCGCTGTTGTCAAAACGCGCCATGTTGGAGTTTTGTGAATAGGTGAAAACGTAAGTAATGGGTGTTGATGAAACAGGCAAGAACTCATCAACAAATTGAGAGGTCGATTGTAAATTACTGAAATCCCAAGTTTGATCACCTCCCGAAGCTCCTTCCGAAATACCCATTGGAGACGCCACACTGTATCGCATAGTATCGCCTTCAGATGGCATATCCGATTGGTTAATGGTAACTTGAGAAAATGTTTGAACGGAAATTAATCCGATAAGGATAGTAAGTACTTGTTTTATCATGGAATTGAAATGTATTGCGAATATACAATTCAATCCTTATTACCAATACTTTACTTGAAGATTTTGGATTGAATTTGGTGCTTTGTGAACAAACGACGCCGCTTGAAAAGATGGAGGGCCAAATGTTCCCATAGCGCCTTTCGAAAAACAAAATCCTTCTTTGGGGATACCGAAAAGTCCTGTATCTAAACGTTGATTATCGTTTTCGTCGTGAATTAATGCTATGGCATACGTTCCTGGAACGAGGTCATTAACATCGTAAATGATTTTACCTACTTGAGCAGGAATTCGAATCTTTTTAACTGCCAGTTCTTTCTTGTCGGGAAATCCAAGTTCGGAATTGAAAATGGCAATCAATACAAAACCTTTATTGTTTTTTAAGCCAGAAATCTCAAGTTTTAAGGTTGGATGCACATTCGTTGGCTGCATAATACAAAGCAAAGAAGAAAAGAAAATGATAGTTTGAAGAATCATGATAAATGGAACATGGATCCAATAAAAATGTTTGTTTGAAAATCGGAAATCAAATCATTTGGTAATTTAGCGCAATATATGACAAGTCCGTTTTTAGAATACCTCGCCGACAAGCAAATTCCAGGTTTTGCTCTATTGAAAAATGTAATTATCGAAAATGTGCCTCGCAGGGGTATGCGTATTTCCGGTTTTGATGAAAGTCATTATGCCGATTCCTACAGCGCTTTACAACAATTGATTCACATTCCCAAGCTATTAGAGACACGAGAAGCTAAGGAACAAGCTAGCTATAAATACAGTGAAGCAGACCTGCGTGATGCGAATTTTGTTTTCGATGATTTACCTCTTTCCTTAACCAATGAATCGAGCGATCGTGAATTGTTTGGGGAGAGCTTCACCATTTTTTGGGTAGTGCCTGCCGATAAAGAGGTGATTATGGAATTGTTACTTGCCGATTTTAAAGCATATCCAGAAAGTCAAATTACTGCCGAACAAATTAAGAATACATGGCACGAGAAGTTAAACCGCCTATTTTTTTATTTCACAGGCGATGGAGATACTATTCATTTGGCCATGATTCAAGAAGAACTTGAAGAAGATTTAATTGAAGCGATAAATAATTTGCCCAATGCACCCGATGAGTCGGCTTGGGAAGTTTTGAACGAAGATATTTACTGGGGAGAAGACGATGAATACTAAGCCATTTTCACAGGAAGAACTTCAAGTTCTTTTAGATGAAAAGGCCGATTTATACAATCGTTTAGAATTTATTGAAACCGACCCGATCTCGGTGCCTCATCGATATTCTGATGCACGGGATATTGA
>JBIPLZ010000330.1:0-3162 GCA_044369395.1 Flavobacteriales bacterium
AGGATCGACCTCAACCACTTTGGGAATAATTTCTCCTCCTTTTTCCACGAATACTTTATCGCCTTCGCGAATATCCATGGCGCTGATATAATCGGCATTGTATAAAGAAGCGCGCTTTACGGTTGTTCCTGCAAGAAAAACCGGTTTTAAATTAGCAACTGGTGTAATAGCCCCAGTGCGCCCAACTTGATAAGTAATTTTTTCTAAAATGGTGCTAACACGTTGAGTTTTGTATTTGTAGGCAATGGCCCAACGTGGCGACTTAGCTGTATTTCCCAAAACACGTTGCACATTGTACTCATTCACTTTGATTACAATTCCATCGATATCGAAAGGCAAGGTATCGCGTTTGGTCTCCCATTCATCAATAAACTCCATGATTTCATCGATAGAACGACATTGTTTCATGTGCTCTGAAATCTTGAATCCCCATGATCGGGCAAGTTCAAGGTTTTCGAAATGACCTTCACCCGACAAGCGATCGGCAATGATGTAATACAAGAAACAATCGAGCTTTCGTTGAGAAACTTCAGCACTCTCCTGCATTTTCAAACTTCCAGCCGCAGCATTACGTGGATTTTTAAACAGCTTATCGGCAATTTGTTCTTCGGTATACCCTAAATCTTCCAGCTCGTTGCGTTTGGCATTATTCAATCCTTCGAAACTTTTCAAAGGCATAAAAATCTCCCCACGAATCTCGAAATCTTCGGGCCATTCAGCTCCATGAAGTTTTAGTGGAATACTTTTGATTGTGCGCACATTTTCTGTCACAACATCACCCTGAACTCCATCGCCTCTGGTTACGGCTTTAACTAACTGCCCATTTTTGTATTGAAGCCCGATAGCAACACCATCGAATTTCAATTCACACACATAGGTAAATTCTTGGTCGATGCTTTTTCGAATGCGTGCATCAAACTCCAATAAATCATCTTTGGAATATGAATTAGCAAGCGACAAAAAAGAAACATTATGCTTTACGGTTTCAAAATTTTTAGTGATGCTCCCTCCTACTCGTTGGGTTGGAGAATCAATCGATGCAAACTCTGGAAAAGAATTTTCAAGCGTTTGCAATTCTTCCAATAAGACATCAAATTCTCGATCCGAAATACTCGGTTGAACTTGAACGTAATACTTGTAATTGTGCGTATTTATGAGCTCCGATAGAAAGTCAATCCGCGATTTTGCTTCTTCTTTATTCATGGTGTAAAAATCTTATAAAGCAAGGAGATATTCTAATTTTAATGGGGCGAATTATAAAAATTCCATGAAATACATAGCAGCGAAAATCAACGCTTTAGCAATGTCCCAGATAACTTCAATAAATTAATTTCCGCATTTTTAGCTGTTGCCGATGAACTCAGTTTTCTACTGATGGCTTCCTCATAACTTCGTTGAGCTTCTTTCACAACTAAAATTCCTGCACTTCCTAAACGCAAACGTTCCAAAGCAAGAGTCAAGTTCTCGGATGCTGCAGCAAAATTCTCTTCTTCCAATTTGAGCATTTCATTCGCTTGTTTCCATTGTTGAATGGCTATTCGAATTGATACATCTAACAAGGATTGCTCATTTCGAATGAACAAAGCATCGTTTTCCAATTGCAATTGGGTTTGTTTTAATCGACTCTGGAGCGAACTTCCATTAAACAGATTCCACGAAAAAACCAATCCTCCGTTAAGACCATTGCTCTGATTAAAAAGTGCAAAACCTGCTGTGCTGCTCGATTGTGTGTAATTGTATCCGGTGTTCAACCTCAACATAGGCGCTCGTTCTGCTTTGATTTCTCGTAAACGAAATTGATTAATCGCAAGATTTCCTTTTGCTAATGCGATGTTTACATTGTTTTCGCTTGCATTCTTTTGAATTTGATCAATCTCTGGGGTAAAATCAATGAGAATTTGATCAGGAAAAACATAGTTACTTTCGAGCGAAATATCCATCAGCTTGTACAACTTGATCTTCTCTTCCATCAATAACAATTCTTGCTGCATCAAGCTTGACTTTGCTATATTCCTATCGACCGTTACTTGCAACATTTCTTGCCGAGATGCAGAACCGAGTTCCACTTTCTTTTGAGAAATTACGAGTTGTTCTTGAGCGATGTCCAAACCAAATTGCCGAGCATTCAGATCTTGTTGGATTCGAATCACATTGAAATAGGCCATTAAAATCTCGGCGACATTGTTTTCAATGACTGTTCGAAGTTGCAGTTGACTCAATGCTTTTTGCTCCTTTAATCTATCCCACGCTGCAAACATTTTCCCGCCATCGTATAATGTCCAACCCAAACTCATGGATGCATTGCTTGCATTGTTATTCACACCCGAAGTCTGCACTGCAATTCCATTCGAAAAACGTTGGTTGATATTGGTATTTTGTAAACCTAGACCTGCATTTACATCCACTCTTGGAAGCATTCCTGCATTGCCACGCGTCGTTCCAGCTTCAACCGAAAGTTGCTCGTTACGTGCAATGAGAATCGAAAAGTTATTTTTCAAAGCCAACTCAATGGCCAATTCGGGCGTGAGTGTTTCTTGCGCTGATAATGAACCAATCGCCAACCAAACAATGAGGCCAAAAATCCTAATCTTGTTCATGGGTCATTTCACGTTTTTTTGCGAAGTACGAATACATGGCAGGTATAACAAACAAGGTTAAAGCGAGCGAGAATAGCAAACCACCCACAATCACGATTCCCATACCCATGCGACTTTTTGCGCCGGCACCAAGGGCAAGTGCAATGGGTAAAGCACCTAAAGCAGTTGCTAGTGTGGTCATTAATATGGGACGAAGTCGCGCTGCAGAAGCATTCAAAATTGCCAAAGCTTTGTCCTCTCCACGTTTTTGCAATTGATTGGCAAATTCAACAATCAAAATTCCGTTTTTAGTGACCAATCCGATGAGCATAATCATCCCGATTTGACTGAAAATATTGAGCGTTTGATTGAAATACCAAAGCGAGAAAATAGCTCCTGCTAAAGCCAAAGGAACGGTGAGCATAATAACCAATGGATCTCGAAAACTCTCAAACTGTGCTGCAAGTAGCAGGTAAATGAGCAATAGCGCTAACATAAATGCGAAGAGGATATTGGAAGAACTTTCTTCGAAATCGCGCGAAGAACCTGTCAATGCAGTCGAAAAGGAATCATCGAGCAAGGACGC
>JBIPLZ010000331.1:0-3145 GCA_044369395.1 Flavobacteriales bacterium
TCCCGCAAGCATAGTAACAACCATGAAAACGACTCCTAGCATAAACTTCAAAACGAGAATGCTTGAGAAATGCTTGTTTATGAGGTGATTGTTTTGAGCAATGTTCTTGTTATTGAAATTAGTAATGCCAAAATCGAGAAGGATATTTAATAAAAATGAGAAATTAAATATCGCGAAATACATTCCATAGTCTTCGGTACCAACAGCCTGCTGAACAGCACGATCAATGCCTAAAATCCAAAATGGTTTTATGCAGAGGTTTAGTAATAAAAGAAGCGCTAAGTTTTGAATGAATTTCTTTTGCATTGGGGTTGCTTAACGCAGCCGATCGGCCGAACGAATTAATTTATCATCCTTTCGAATGGCCTTGTTTGCAAGGAACAAAAAAACAATACTTAGAGCGGGTAGAAGTAATCCAACACCGTAAGTTTCATTTACATGAGGTTCTGTAACGTGTTCTATTGACTTATTGACAATTCCCACCAGTAGCAATAACATCGCAGTATTTGCCATCATGGCAGATGCGGCAAGACGCATTTGAACTTGTCTTTTCTTATATAAAAACAAAATAACAGTAGGGAAAAGAGTGAGTAAAATGCCCACAGCAAGAAGTGCAGGTTGACTTGTAAGGATAGTTTCTTTAGGGATTATTTGTAACAAACCACCTAAAAAAAGCTGATAAGTAGCATTGGCTGTTTCAATATTGTAGAGCGGAACAGCTAAAAGCAACCCTGAACATAATGCAGCTAATAAAAGGTAAATGCTTTGAATTCGTTGAATCATATTACTCTTAAAATTTGCAAAAGTAGGAAATGAACGGAGTTTTCCTTTCAGATAAAAATCTATTTTAATATTTGTATATGCAAAATTTGTATTATTGCATAAGAATATTATCAAAATATCCATCAATTAGTTCACGCTCAAAATAACTTTCACAAGTTTTGGGCTAATCACAATCCCCTAAATTATCAAATTACGAGTCATTAATAACGGATAATCCGCATGTACGACATTCTTGAACTGAATGCCAAACTTGTAGGTGAATTGCGAGAAATCGCCAACAAGCTAAACATTTCAAAAGCTGAAGTCCTGAAAAAACAAGAGCTCATATACAGAATTCTTGATGAACAGGCACTAAACCCCAAAGAATCAATTCGATTGAAAAAGAAAGAAAAGGCAGCATCTGTCCCAACAGACGACAACAACGAAAAAGTTGTTAAACAGAATTTGGAAGGCGTAAAAATTACACTTAATCCCGCCGAGGTTCGGAAGATGGCATCTCAAGCAATGAAAGATGAAAAAGATGCTATTACAATCCCGACAAAAGCAGTGAAAGCCGAAAAGGTGGTTGATGCTCCCAAACCTTTGCGAGGGAGAAAACCCAATGCAGCAAAAGAAGTCATTGTCGAATCAATCGTTCCTGATAGCAATCCAATAGCGATTAAACCGCGACCCGAAAAAGCAATTCCGAAAAATAATCCTCGTACCAGTAAACTTCCAATACAAGAGAAGCCTGCAGAAACAATTCCTGAAAAATCAGAAACGCCCCCAATTGTTGAACCTGTCAGAAACGTTCCTAACCCTCATCCGGATGGCAAAATAGTTCGAAACGATCGAAGAGATCGCAACAATAGAACTCCTTTCGATAAGCGTTCTGATAATCTTGCAAATTATCAACCTCCTGCTAACCAACAACAACAGGTTCAGTCGACTGCTATTCCAAATACCCCCCAGCAGTCAAATACACCCAATCCTAATCCCAATCAGCCAATTCAGCGCAATAACTGGCAAAACAATCCCAATAATCCTCGTCAGCAACAACGTCCACAACAACACCAACAGCATCAGCAACGCAATCTGCCGGTTCAACAAACAGTTCCAGAACCAACTCCCGTCGATCTTCTAAGTAATATCGATTTAGTTGTGTCAACCGAAGGTGTATTGGAAATAATGCCAGACGGATTTGGTTTTCTTCGTTCATCCGACTACAATTACCTGGCTTCGCCCGATGATGTGTATGTATCAATTGCACAGGTGAAATTGTTTGGATTAAAAACGGGAGATAATGTAGAAGGTGGCGTTAGAGCTCCGCGTGAGGGAGAAAAATATTTTCCTCTTACTCGAATCGATAAAATTAATGGTCGCGATCCATCGTATGTGCGCGATCGTGTGCCTTTCGATTTCCTTACCCCAATGTTTCCAGATGAGAAATTGAAACTTACTGGACACAAGCAAGGAACACTTTCGACCCGAGTGATGGATTTGTTTACCCCGATTGGTAAAGGTCAACGTGGACTTATCGTAGCGCAACCAAAGACAGGTAAAACTGTGCTTTTGAAAGAAGTTGCGAATGCCATTGCAGCCAATCACCCAGAAGTTTACTTGATCATTTTATTGATTGATGAACGCCCTGAAGAAGTTACCGACATGGCCCGCAGTGTTAAAGCAGAAGTAATCTCTTCTACGTTCGATGAACCTGCAGAGCGCCATGTGAAAATTGCGAACATCGTTCTCGAAAAAGCAAAACGCATGGTGGAATGTGGTCAGGATGTAGTAATTCTTCTCGATTCAATTACACGTTTAGCCCGAGCATACAACACCGTTCAACCCGCTTCCGGAAAAGTACTTTCGGGTGGTGTGGATGCTAACGCTCTTCATAAACCGAAGCGTTTCTTCGGAGCTGCTCGTAAGATTGAAAAAGGTGGTTCATTAACAATACTTGCAACCGCATTGATTGACACAGGTTCTAAAATGGACGAGGTTATTTTTGAGGAATTCAAAGGAACTGGAAACATGGAACTTCAGCTCGATCGTAAATTGGCAAACAAGCGCGTATTTCCTGCCATTGATCTTACGGCTTCTTCAACGCGTCGCGATGATTTATTGGTTGATAAAGAAACCTTGCAACGTATGTGGGTGCTGAGAAATCACTTAAGCGACATGAATACGGTGGAGGCCATGGAGTTTATTCGTCAGCAGATGAATGGAACCATTAGCAATGAAGAATTCCTCATTGGGATGAACGGATAAGACATGAAGCCAGAAACACGTTTTGCATTGTTTGTATTTGCCACAGCTGTAATTTGGCGAACTGGTCTTTACTTAAGTGGATTAGCCGATTCGATGTTGGGTAATTATCCACTTC
>JBIPLZ010000332.1:0-3144 GCA_044369395.1 Flavobacteriales bacterium
TCGCGGCTAATATAAGCAATGATGCGTTAAACATCATTTGTGAATTTTGCCTTTCATTATGATAAACATTTTTGAAAAACGCTCCTTCAATTTCGTTTAAATTTAGCGTTTCATAATTGACATCAATTCATGACAAATCCTCTCAATCGAAGTGTTCGCGCTTTACTTTATGCACATGAATATCCCATGGGGAAGATTCGTATTCGTCAACCTTTTCCGTCAATCCAAGTCGAATACCCCGATCCTTTTCTGCTCCTTCATCACGCAAACATGTCGATTCCTCAAGATGCCGATTTGAAAAACGAAGGCGTTGGACCACACCCTCACCGAGGTTTTTCTCCCGTAACGTTTATTTTCAAAGGTGGTGTTCATCATCGCGATAGCCGTGGAAATAACAGTGTAATTTACGAGGGCGGCGTTCAATGGATGAATGCTGGCATGGGCATTATTCATAGTGAACGGCCACCGCTCGACATTCATGAACTAGGATCTCGACAAGAAATTATTCAGATGTGGGTGAATACGCCAGCAGCCGAAAAAATGAAACAACCTGAATACCATCCGTTGTCAGCCGAAAATACACCAAATACAAAATCGGCAGACGGAAAAATTTCGGTAAACGTAGTAACTGGAAATTTAATGGGGCTTGCAGGTCCAGTTCCAACAGCTACCGAAGTGAATTCAGCCACTTTAGAAGCTGAGAAAGGTGGTAGAATTCGAATAGACGTTCCTGAAAACCACGAAGTATTCTTGTATCTTCTTGATGGAAAAATCAAGGTGGAAGGGTATGGTTTAGCCGAAGCATTGCATGCCGTATTATTTAACAAAGACGGAAATACCATAGAATTTGAAGCACTCGAAAATACGCGCATGTTGTTTATGAGTGGCAAGCCTTTGAATGAACCCATGGCGAGTCATGGACCTTTTGTAATGAGCAACGAAACTGAACTGATGATTGCAATGCGCGATTATCAAATGGGAAAAATGGGAATCCTTATTGAATAAAACTTTCAATCAAAAAACTGAAATTGATACTATATGCCTTATATTTGAATATTCAACAATTAACTGGGTTTATCCCATTATGATTCGTCTTCTACTATTTTTCACTATTATATTCGGAAATGTTCATGCTCAAGTTTTAATTAACGAAGTTTCTGCCTCGAACAGGAGTAATTTCGCTGATGGCTTTGGAGAGTTTGAAGATTGGATAGAATTATACAATGCTGGACCAGCTGCTGCTGACATTAGTAATTATTTTCTGAGCGACAATCCCGCTCTCCCCTCTAAATGGCAGATTCCAGCAGGAACAATTATTCCAGCAGGAGGATTTAGGATTTTCATTTGCTCAGGTCGAAACCAAATCGTTGGGGAACTTCATACCAGCTTCAAATTAACACAAACCTCTGGTGAAACCATCCTTTTTTCCGACAATGGAGCCGCTTTAATTGATAGTTATACGCTAAGTCCGACCTTGGTAAACCAAAGCAGAGGGAGATACCCGGATGGAGGTGCATGGAAAGTGCTTGTGATTCCAAGTCCCAATGCAACAAATTCAGCTGTTGCTTTTGACGGATATACAGCAACCCCAACAATGAGTCTTGCACCGGGAATTTATCCTTCAGCACAAATACTCACTTTAAGCAGTCCAGATCCAGGTGTTTCCATAAGATATACTCTTGATGGCTCAGAACCCGGACTTGCTGATCCGGCATATACAACTCCTCTTAATATTTCAAGCAATACGGTTGTTCGTGCAAGAGCTTTGGCAGCGGCAGGTAGTAATTTAACGGCTGGTTTCATTGAAAACAATACATACTTCATAGGAATAAGTCATACGATTCCTATTGTATCGCTTATTTCAAATGAGTACACCAATCTATTCAATAATGGCACTCAAGAAATTAAAACTGGAATAGAATATTTTAATCAGGCAGGAGTTTTACAATGGGAATCTTATGGAGAAGCCGATCCCCACGGAAACGATAGTTGGGCTTATCCCCAAAAAGGAGTTGACTTTGTTGTTCGAGATCAATATGGCTATGATGATAAAATTGAGTACCAAATTTTCCCTACCAAGCCTCGACAAGAATTTCAGCGCATCATGTTTAAAGCAGGAGCTTCAGACAATTACCCATTCAGCGGTGCGCCCAATCCAAGTTGCCATTTACGGGATGCTTTCGTTCAGTCACTTGCCGAAAAAGCAGGAATGAATGTCGATTACCGCGCCACTGACCATTGCGTTATTTATATAAACGGTGAATATTGGGGAGTTTATGAAGTACGTGAAAAAGTAAACGATCCTGACTACACTGACTACTACTGGGGACAGGAAGAAGAAGACCTCGATTTTTTATCATTTTGGGGCTCGCTAAATGTTCGTTATGGATCGGCTAACGATTGGAACGACTTGTACGCATATATCATGGCCAATGACTTGTCTATTCAAGCTAATTACAATGCTGTAGCTTCTAGATTGGACATCGCTTCAGCCATAGATTACATGATTATCAATACTTGGAGTGTAAATAGCGATTGGATTAGTTGGAATACGATGTGGTGGCGAGGACGCGGAAATCCAGAAGTAAAATGGAAGTACGCTCTTTGGGACATGGATAATACATTTAATCTAGGTCAAAACTTTTCGGGTTGGGACGACATGGGGTTTACCGCTGATCCATGTAATTTGGATGACAACAGTGAATTTGTGAATGCAAATGCGGAAATGGGCCACCTGAATATTTTTGGACGCCTAATGGATAATGTGGACTTTAAGCAACGTTTTGTAAATAGATACGCTGAAATGATAAATACATATCTGCATTGCGATGTTGCTATTCCTCATCTCGATAGTATCGCCAACCATATTGCACCTGAAATGCCTGCTCAAATTGCTCGTTGGGGAGGAACTTATGCCGAATGGCAAAGCAATTTGGATTTTCTTCGGAATCAAATAAACGGCCGTTGCGATTACATCGAAAACCAAGGTGTTGTTAATTGCTATGATGTTAGTGGACCTTACGATTTGACGTTTGATGTGAGTCCGGCAAACAGTGGTACAATTAAATTCAATGAACTTGATATTACAAGCTATCCTTGGACTGGAAGTTATTTTGGTGATGTTGAAGGTGATATTATTGCAAC
>JBIPLZ010000333.1:0-3138 GCA_044369395.1 Flavobacteriales bacterium
AAATTCCCGATAGCGCCCTTTCTGAGGTCTGTCTGCACGCCAAACGGGTTGCATTTGATAACGTTTAAATGGAAAGGCAAGCTTTTCCTTATTCATCGCAACATAACGTGCAAAGGGAACGGTTAAATCATATCTCAGTGCCTTTTCGCTAATTAGCGGAAGTATTTTGTTTGGCTCATTCAAGTCCGCTTGTTGATTTCTCACATCCTCCAAAAAATCGCCGGAGTTGAGTATTTTGAAAATCAATCGATCGCCTTCATCACCATATTTTCCGGTTAGGGTGCTCAGGTTTTCCATCGCAGGGGTTTCGAGCGATTGAAATCCATAGAGCTCAAATGCATTTCGAATGGTTTCGAAAATGTAACGTCTCTGAGAAGTTTCAATAGGGGAGAAGTCGCGAGTTCCTTTGGGAAGTGATGGTTTCATATGCGTGCAAATGTATAAACGGAAATGATAATCAATGTCTCAATATCACTGGAATTTCTCTTTGAGATAACGCCCAGTCCATAAGTCCTCGCGTTTCGCTAAATCGGCAGGTAGTCCTTGGAATACAATCTCTCCTCCATTCTCACCTCCGTCGGGACCTAAATCAATGACATAATCGGCACACTTTACTACATCTAAATTATGTTCGATAATAACAAGCGTGTGTCCTTGAGCGATTAGTGCGTTAAATGCATCAAGAAGTTTGCGAATGTCATGGAAATGAAGACCTGTTGTTGGTTCGTCAAAAATAAAAAGTGTGTGTAAAGCCGAACTACCTTTTGTTAAGAACGACGCAAGTTTGATTCGTTGTGCCTCTCCACCCGAAAGTGTTGACGATGCTTGTCCTAAATGAACATATCCCAAACCAACATCTGCCAAGGGCTGAAGTTTAGAGATAATTCTAAGATCGGTAGCCGATGCATTTCCTCCATTATTGAAATATACAATGGCATCATCGACGGTCATTTCCAAAATGTTGTAAATGTTCTTACCTCGATATTCAATTTCAAGAACTTCATCTTTAAAGCGTTTTCCATTGCACACATCGCATTGTAATTTGATGTCTGCCATAAACTGCATCGAGATTGTGACAAAGCCTTCTCCTTCGCATTCTTCACACCTTCCTCCAACTACATTAAAGGAAAAAGCAGAGGGTTTGTAACCTCGCGTCTTGGCCAATGCTTGTAATGAAAATACAGCACGAATCTCATCGTATGCTTTTACATAGGTTACAGGATTGCTCCGACTCGATTTTCCGATTGGATTCTGATCGATGTATTCAACAGCTCCAACGGTTCTGTAGTCTCCTTCGAGTCGGTCGAATTGCCCTGTTTGTTCAGAATGCCCTTCAAACATTTTTTTAAGCGAAGGATAAAGAATCCGATTCACTAAAGAGCTTTTTCCGGAGCCAGAAACACCCGAAATAACAGTCATAACGCCTAATGGAAATGTTACATCGATACTCTTTAGGTTGTTATGTCTTGCTCCTTTTATTTGAATGGATTGGTTCCATTTTCTTGGTTTACTTGGCAATGAAATTTCTTTTCTACCAGTCAGGTAATCTGCGGTTAAACTATTGCCTGCCGAAATTAAGTCTGCATGAACACCTTGAAAAACAACTTCTCCTCCCTGGCTTCCAGCTTCGGGGCCCATATCGATAATTAAATCGGCCGCTTTCATGATGTCCTCGTCGTGTTCAACAACAATGACTGTATTTCCTAAATCTCGAAGTCGTTTTAATATGGTGATTAATCGTTCGGTGTCGCGCGAGTGCAAACCTATACTTGGTTCATCCAATACATAGAGAGAGCCTTCAAGCGCAGAACCAATAGAAGTAGCCAAGTTAATTCGTTGACTTTCTCCTCCCGAAAGACTGGATGAAAGTCTATTGAGTGTCAAGTAGCCAAGTCCAACGTCGCATAGGAAACTTAAACGACTTTGTATTTCAATAAGAACGCGGTTTGCCACTTTCTTTTGATACTCGTTCAGCTGAATGTTGTCAAAAAATACACGGATTTTATCTATCGGCATGAGAACCAGTTCGATGATATTTTTACCGCTAACTTGAACATAACCCGCATCCATTCGAAGACGCGTTCCTTTGCAATTAGGGCAGGTTGTTTTTCCACGGTATCGAGAGAGCATTACTCGGTATTGTATTTTAAAAGTCTGCTCTTCAACCATTTTGAAGAATGGATTTATTCCTTCGGCGTAAGGGGTTCCATTCCAAAGTTGATCCAATTGAACCTCATCTAAATCGTAGTAAGCACGATGCACTGGAAAATCTACCTTCATGGCATGTTTCACAAACGCATCTCGCCATTCGCCCATTTTCTCGCCTTTCCATGGAGCAACGCAGCCTTCATAAACAGACAGACTCTTGTCCGGAACAACTAAGCCCTCGTCGATTCCGATCACAGTTCCGAAGCCTTCGCACGTTTTGCAAGCACCAAACGGATTGTTGAAACTAAAAAGATGAACACTCGGTTCTTCAAAAACAATCCCATCAACTTCAAACCGATTATTCATCCTTTTGGTAATGATTGTTCCATCGGCTTTTACAACTTCAACAATACATTCGTTATTCCCTTCATAGAAGGTAGTTTGAACTGAATCAGAGATTCGGCTATTATTATCTTCATCATCCTGATTAACAACAAATCGATCGATAAGCAACTCCAATGATTTATTACTAAGCGAGTCAGATAGTTGTTCCCAATCTTCAATGCGTTTCAATTCATTATCTATCCGAAGTCTCGAGAATCCGAGTTGTCTTAACAGGGATAATTTCTCAGGAGTGTTTTCGAATCGCTCGTTGTTTAGCGGAGCATATAAAGAAATACGATCGCCTTGGTCTTGTGTATTGATAAAATCGACAACATCGGAAGAGGTAAATCGGGTAACCAATTCACCCGAAACAGGCGAAAATGTTTGCCCGATTCTTGCAAAAAGCAACTTCATGTAATCATAGATTTCTGTAGATGTTCCAACAGTAGATCTTGGATTTGTTGAATTTACTTTTTGTTCGATGGCAACTGCGGGAGAAATTCCTTGGATAAAATCAACATCAGGCTTGTTAATTCGTCCTAAAAACTGACGTGCGTAAGAACTAAGGCTTTCTACATAACGTCTTTGCCCTTCGGCATAAAGTGT
>JBIPLZ010000334.1:0-3136 GCA_044369395.1 Flavobacteriales bacterium
ATGCCGATGTTAAAATATTTAACCGTTGGGGAATTCTTGTTTATTCGAATGAAAATTACCAAAACGATTGGACTGGAATTGCCAATCAAGGGTTGGTTGTTTATGGCGAAGAGTTGCCTGCAGGAACATATTTTTACATCATACAAATTGAAGGAGAAGCCGAACCACGTAAAGACTACTTGACATTATGGAGATAACATTATTCAAAAAACCAGCTGCGTTTCTATTATTCATACTTCTAACTACATCTGTTGTTGCTCAGCAAGACCCGATGTATAGCATGTATATGTTTAATCCTGTGTCTATAAATCCTGCTTACACAGGATCTACGGAACAGATGCAAATAGTAGGAGTGTTCCGTAAACAATGGTTGAGCATACCTGGAACACCTCAAACATCCACCTTAACGTTTCATTCTCCATTAAAAAATGAGAAAATGGGTTTTGGTTTTAGTTTTATTAATGACCGTCTTGGCGAAATGCAAACTACTGGATTCCAAGGTACTTATGCATATAAATTGAAATTGAAAGAGACGACTCTTTCGTTTGGATTGCAAGTAGGTTTAAGAAATTTCAACGTCAATCTTGCAAATGTTCAATTTGCACAAGCAGGTGATCCAAATCCTGTCGATGTTGCTTTCTCGAACAATAGCTCTTCTTGGAGTTTTAATTATGGTGCTGGAGTTTTTTGGTATGGTAAAAAATGGTTTGCCGCATTTAGTATTCCCCATTTTGTAAACAATGTTCTAAATGATCAACAAGTTTTAAATGCTACTGATCTTGCTCGCTTGAGAACACATTACAATTTATATGGAGGATATGTTTTTAAATTGAATGATGAATTTAAAATTAAGCCATCGTTGATGATTAAAAACGTAACGGGTTCTCCAATTCAGATGGATATAAATGCGAATGTATATTGGAAAGAAAATTATGGTCTTGGCTTAAGTTACAGAACAAGTAATGCTGTTATTGTTCTTGCCGAAGCAAAGGTTAGTAAGAATTTCCATGTGGGTTATGCATTCGATATTAACGTTAATGGACTATCTCGCAATGCAGGTGGATCTCACGAGTTGATGATTCGTTATGATTTTCATACTAGCAAAAACAAAGAGTTTACTGAACGCGATTTCTAATAAGGGTATTTGTAACTCGTATTATGTTTTTCGTTGATGTTCAATTTGAACAAGGAATTTTTATATTAATAATGCAGCGTTCATAAAATATTTACGAAAAACGCATCGATTCTTGTCTCGATTGCAAAATTGCCTATTTTCGCAACTTACAATTAAGCATGGTATCCATCGCATTTCTTATTCTTGCAGCATTAACAATTGGCTCTGCGCTGATGGTGGTTTTCTCTAAGAATCCTATTTACAGCGTGCTTTGGTTGGTAATCTGTTTCTTCTCAATCACTGGACATTACATCTTACTTGATGCTGGATTTTTAGGCATTGTCAATTTGATTGTCTATGCAGGGGCAATTATGGTACTTTTCCTTTTTGTGATTATGCTCCTCAACCTGAATAAAGAAACCGAGCCGCACAAACCACTAATTTTAAAAGTAGCCGCAGTGCTTTCTGCCTGTTTGCTGATGATTATTTTAGCGGCTTCCTTAAAAGAATACGATACACGTCCAGCGGCTCAATTAACCGAAGGATTCGGTACAGCCAAAAGCGTTGGGAAGGTTCTCTTCAATGATTTTTTACTCCCTTTCGAAGTTTCATCTATATTGTTTATTTCGGCGATGGTGGGAGCTGTAATACTTGGTAAAAAACACGTCAACGACTAATTATGGAAGAACTACAACTTTCCTTCCGTGAAATTGGTATTCAGCATTACCTTTTTTTAAGCGCGATTTTATTTTCGATTGGCGTATTAGGAGTTTTGCTTCGCCGAAATTTTATCATCATTTTTATGTCCATTGAACTTATGTTGAATGCAGTAAACGTTCTTTTAGCAGCGTTTTCACGTTTTCATGGAGATCAATCGGGTCAGGTATTTGTGTTTTTCATTATGGTAGTTGCCGCAGCAGAAGTCGCTGTTGGATTGGGAATACTTGTGATGATTTACAGAAACATCCGATCTACGGACATCAATGCGTTGAAAAACTTGAAATGGTAATAACAACGGAAACGCAATCATAAATGGAAAATTTAGCTTGGTTGATCCCCGCCCTTCCGCTGTTCGGCTTTCTGTTCAGCATCTTTCTTGGAAATAAACTCCCGAAGAATGTCGTTGCATCTGTTGCTTCTTTAGCTGTTTTGCTTCCATTCATTTTAACAATATCGATATTCATCCCTTTTATTTCGGCTGTCGATGCTGAGCCCATCCGGATTTTACTTGGCGAATGGATTCACATTGGGAAACTTTCGGTGAACTACAGTTTCCAATTAGACCAACTTTCGTTGATGATGATGTTGGTTATTACGGGTGTTGGATTTTTAATTCATGTATACTCTGCCGGTTACATGCACGATGATCCGGGTTTTAACCGCTTCTTCGCTTACCTCAACCTCTTCATTTTCTTCATGTTGATTTTGGTGATGGGAAGCAATTATATCATGCTTTTCATTGGTTGGGAAGGAGTTGGGCTTTGCTCGTATTTGTTGATTGGCTTTTGGTATAAAAACCCAGAATACAACAAGGCGGCAAACAAAGCATTTATCATGAACCGCATTGGAGATTTGGGTTTATTACTCGGTATCTTCTTGCTTTATCTACGTTTCTCCTCATTCGAATACAACCGCATTTCTATGGAAGCATTGGAATTGGCCACTGGCGATCCAATTATTCGTAACGCAACTATTTTATTGTTCATTGGGGCTATTGGTAAATCGGCTCAACTTCCTTTATTTACTTGGCTTCCCGATGCCATGGCTGGACCAACGCCTGTTTCTGCATTGATACATGCGGCAACCATGGTTACAGCAGGTATTTATTTGATTATTCGTAGCAATGTGTTGTTTACCTTGGCACCATTTACGCAGGAAATAATCATGATTGTTGGACTTTGCACGGCGCTCTTCGCTGCAAGTATCGGTCTTAAACAAAACGATATCAAAAAGGTACTCGCCTATTCTACCGTTTCTCAGTTAGGTTATATGTTCTTTGCCTTGGGATTGGGTGCTTATTCG
>JBIPLZ010000335.1:0-3119 GCA_044369395.1 Flavobacteriales bacterium
GTTTTAGCAACATCAAAATCTTTTTTAAGCTCGTCTGAAAGAAATGAGAAAACTGAGCTTTCTTTGGATACCATAAATTGAATAGCAAATGATTTTGTATTTTTCCATATTGGATCGGCATTTTCAAAATCCCAGCTGCTGTTTGCATTAATCCAATGAACTTGCTCGTTTGTAAGGTTAGAGATTTCTATATTAGTATCATTTGTAGCGGAAGTATTTAATGAATTTATTTCAGCTTCCTCTTCTTCATTCGGACTCAATTTTATTAAGACATCAAGAGCAATACTCAGAAATGAACTTAATAAATTGCTGATTTGCCCGTAAAGGTTGTTCAGCGAAATTTCATCGTTCAGGTTCGCATTCCATACTAAACGGATTCCATTTTCATTTTTTATTATATGACTAACCATACCTCTTGCCAATTCATCTGCCTTGGCAATTGCTTGATACAATTCTTCTGATGGCTGTTCGGAATAAAATCCTAAATGCACCTCTGTTTCTCCTTTAACATTAGGCACTTTTACTCTCCAAGCTATATCTTCCCAGTGTGGTTTACTTTGCCATAGGTAGGCACGCCATTCATTTTCCTTGGGAGCATGAGCTACTTTTGATATTTTCTTGTCTGTATAGGTGCTAACCTGATCAGTTATGCGCTTCAAAAAAGATTTTGCAGTTTGTTCCATTTTTTCGGGTGGATACTTTATTAAATACTCTATTTCATTCAGTTTAAAGTAAATCAAATCAGAACTAACAATGCAAATATTAAAAATATTTTTAATGTATACTATCAAAAATATCCTTTAATGATTGTCGTTTTTGTTAACTTTCCTACTTAAACTTTCCCACAACAGATGAAGATTCAAGCAGATGTCGATTTCGAAGCTTTATTAAACCACTGAACCTATAATTTCTTTTAAGTACTGGTTTTGGTTCATAATTGCACTTCATAAAATACGCCGCATGCAATTTGCCCTTTTATTGTTGTTAAATATTCTTGCTTATCAGTGTATTGCGAAGGCCAAAATGCGCACACATAACACCACATAAGTTCCGCAACATCATCTTTTTCCAATACTAGCATATCCAGATATAATTGAAACCGCTCCCTACTGAAGTAATCCTCCTCAAGCTCATATTCTGAAAGCATTCTTTTATTCATTGGAAAACCATTGATTTGATAACCCTTTCCTTCACAATAACTTACAATTATATTCTCAACTTCTATTTCTAATAACTCAGCATCTTTAAAATCATCAATTCCAATTTCCTGAATACTTGCATGCTTCGATCCAAGCTCATAGATTTTTTTAATGATATCAGTAGAATCCATCAGATTTTAGTTTTTTCTATTAATTCTTTCCAATGCTCAAAAATCATCACCATTGCCAACGTATCGAGTTCGCAATACTTTAAAAGGCCTTGAATTACTAAGTTTCTTTCTGTATCAGTCATTTGCATAAACTGTATTTTTGCAAAGGCTGTAAGAGCTGCACCTCCGGAGTTTATGCTATCTTCCGTAATAAAAGAATTTGCCATATCCTCATCTACATCATTAAATAGCTTTGGTAATAGTTTATATGGATCTATAACTTTGTTATCAATATCGCGTTGAATCCATATCCAGCCAGTATCAAAGTTTTTACTTTTTATAATACTGCTTTTCCCGTAAATGGGTTTAGAATATTTATCTTGAAGATATTCTGATCGGCTTAGTACACTCGGAAGCACGGCTTTAATAGAGTTTGAGCCATTTGTACGGGGATCATAATAGTAATCCTTAACAAGTTTGCACATGTCTATCATGCTGCGAAAACCTTTGCGATTTTCTTTTTTATCTTCCGTAATATCATTAATAAAATCTATGAGTGATAACTTATCGGGAACATCAATCTCAGAAGCTTCAACTAATTGACGCCCAATTTGATTCAAAATGGTATTTTCATGAGCAGCAAATCTGAAAATACTTCCACTATCATTACCTAAAGCTTCTTTTAAACTTCGTACAAATTCAAAATTAGGAAACTCACCACGTTCTAACTTGATGTATTCGGTTTTGTGCTCGATATCACCGTTCTCATACATTACATGATGCGAAAATTGAAAGGCAATTGTTTCATAAGGTCTTTGATTGGTATAAAATGGAATTGCAGACATGGACGTTTCGAAGTCAATAAAGTGAAACGGATAAATAAACTCCTCCATCTTCGATTTCATCAAGTCTGAGTCAAAGTAGATGGTATCATCATTATTCTTAATTTTTTCAATCTGCATCCATTGTCTTTCAGCTGTGGATAGTGTACCATCTTCTTTCGGTTCAATCTTCCCAATACTTTCCTGTTGCACGTTATCAATAAATATTACTCCTTCTTCAAGTAATTTCGACTTCCCTCTATAATTCCATATTTCCTTTACGAGGGGAAGCGATAGCTGTTCGTCTGAAAAACCATGATGATGTTTCCAACACTCATTAAATCCTGATTTCTTTTCCGGATTGGTGGTTTGAAACTGACAGCCGAAACAATGAACACCTGTTTGAGTATTCAATTTCTCTTGATTTTGTAAACTATTTGCCCAGATATGTATTTTCTCCTCATAAGGTAGTTCTTCTCCTTGTTTCAGAAAAACATCAGCGATAAAATCTGCAGCAATATGATCAACATTAATGCAACTAAGAATAGGATTACCTATACTTTCCAATGATACATCTCCATTCTTTTCGACTTTTAGCTGGGCTCCTTCTTTTTTAAGAAAGAACTTTTGATTCAGTCCATTAACGGTGCTTTTCTTGCTCTTATCTGCAAGCATCAAGAACGCTGTTATATTCCACTGAGGGAAAGCCTTTTGCGCTACATATTTTTGAAAAGCAACATCTTGAAGATATCCATTCCAGCCGCTCGAAGGAGTTCCTTTCTTACTTAAAAATTCATCGGCACTGCCACTAAATGACTTCGCTTTTACTTCTATTAATTCAATATTATTCCCGTTTTTTCTTAATATGTCCACCCGAACAAAACAGTTCTCCCAGCGGATTGCTGCTTCATAAATAGTCACACAATCATTGAGTAGCAATTCATTTGTTTTCTTTAAAGGCACTTCATAGCCCTTGTCGGTAATTTCAA
>JBIPLZ010000041.1:0-11184 GCA_044369395.1 Flavobacteriales bacterium
TGTCAATTCTATTTTCCAGCTTCAAAGCAATGCCGACACAATTTCTGCATCGAACCGCGAAGTATATTTAAGCACACCATCCGTTTCAATTGACGACACCCAATGGGAATTTTTTGTTGACCCGAAAGTTTCAACATCATCGAATAACCGCATGGATGTGTTTTTAAGCTCAAACGAATCTGCATTAAATGGAAATAACACTGGATATTTTGTACGAATTGGTGGAACACCCGACGAAGTAGCGCTTTTCCGGAAAGATGGACAAGGTTCGGAAACCTACATTATTCAAGGAGTTCCCTCAAGTATTAATAGTTCAAGCAGCAATCCAACCAAAGTAAAAGTAACTCGCGATGGTGCCGGAAATTGGACCTTGTATGCCGATTACAACGGAACAGGTGCTTTATTCGAATTGGTAGGAACGACTCAAGACATAACGTATACAAGCTCCGCCTATTTTGGAATTTTGGTTCGGTATTCTAGTTCGAATCGACAAAAATATTATGCGGACAATATTTACGTAGGGCCCATCATTGTTGATAATGTGGCTCCTATAGTTCAATCCATAAAAGTGCTATCGGCAAATTCGCTCGAGTTGCAATTTTCGGAAAGTGTGAGTCAAATTACCGCAGAAGAAACGGCTAATTATTTGGTGAATAATGGCATTGGAGAGCCTGTTTCGGCAGTACGTTCTGCAAGTTCATTTTCTCGAGTTACATTGAGTTTCATAGCCAACTTCCAAGAAGGGATTGAAAATATCCTCAGCACAACTGCTGTCGAAGACTTGTCTGGAAATGACATGAATCCGCAGCAAGTTCCCTTCCTGTATTATCGCGCAAAACCATACGATGTGGTGATTAATGAAATCATGGCCGACCCTGATCCCTCGGCTGGTTTACCTCCGGTTGAATATATCGAATTGATGAATCGTACCGCTTTTCCAATCAATCTTGAAAATTGGAAAATTGAAGCCAATACCAACATGAAGGACATTCCGGCAATTATACTTCAGCCCGATAGTTTTGTAGTTTTAACCAGCATTTTAGGACTAGAATATTATTACGATTCACTTGCTGTTGCGGGCTTAATTTCGTTTCCTGCTTTAACAAATACCGGTTCACGTTTAACATTATACAACCAAGACACAACGGTAATGTCTTCTGTAACCTATTCCGATTCTTGGTATCAAAACAGCAGCAAGGCCGAGGGCGGTTACTCACTCGAACAGGTAAGTCCATTTAATCCATGTGCCGGACAGGAAAACTGGATTGCCTCTGAACGAAATTGGGGAGGATCTCCAGGAAAAAGAAATAGTGTGTTTGCGGCAATAGTAGATATTAACCGTCCAACCATTGAACGCGTTGTTGTATTAGCAAACGACACCATTCGGGTATTCTTTAACGAAAGCATTCGCGAAGAAAGCATGCTTGATTTAACAAGCTATTCTATTGATCAGGGAATTGGGCAACCTTTGAGTATCGCCACTTTCTCTCCCGATTTTCGTTCCGTGAAGCTGGCTTTGGCAAGTCCAATTCAGTCGGGAATTTTATATACTATTCGTGTTGTTTCCTCTTTACTCGATTGTATGGGAAATGCATTCGATGTTGAGTCGACCGGACGTTTTGCACTTCCCGAAATTGCACAAATCAACGACATTGTAATCAATGAAGTTTTAAGTAACGAGAAAGATGGAGCAAGCGATTTCGTTGAGTTGTATAATCGTTCAACTAAAATCATCGACCTCGCAACTTTGCAACTTAGTCAGTTCGATACAAGTATGAATGTTCCAATTAACGCCGATTTTATTGCACCTGATGGCTACTTGATTTTTCCTGGAGAATATTTGGTGTTAACCGATGATATTGCTGGAGTTAAAAATTTTTATAGCACAACAAATCCCACTGGATTTTTGGAAATGAGTAGTTTTCCTTCGCTTAATAATGATGATGGAACGGTTGCTTTGTCAAAAATTTCGGATAATACATTCATCGACAAGATGGTTTATTCAACCGCCTTGCATTTTGCCTTATTGAACGATTTAGATGGAGTGAGTCTCGAAAGAATAAATTACGATCGTCCATCAAATGATAACACCAACTGGAATTCGGCTTCATCGAATGTTGGCTTTGGAACACCAGCCTACCGCAATTCACAATTCAGTCCATTGGTTGAAACACAATTGGGGAATGTTAACATTTCGCCCGAAGTTTTTTCGCCTGATGGTGATGGTTTCGATGATGTGGTAAACTTCGGGTATGAATTCGACACACCCGGTTTTACTGGCACTTTGAGCATTTACGATTCGAATGGCCGTCTAGTAAAATATGTTGGTAGAGGACTTTTACTCGGAACTTCAGGGCAATATTCGTGGAACGGAATAAACGAGCAAGGCGAAAAGGCACAACTGGGAATTTATATTTTTGTGATGGAAGCGTTTACGTTAGACGGGAAAACATCCAACATTAAAAAACCCTTTGTACTTGCAGGAAAGTTATAATAAATGCTTGAACATGGGATCTTCGTTAAGAAGCACATTGTACATATCTTGATGTACTTTCTGTTTAAGATCTGTTAAATTTTCTTTGCTTAAACCAGCAGTTTCGTATGGCCCTAGGAATTTAATTTTGATTGTTCCTGGTCGAACAGAGTAATTATCGGAAGGCGTAATATTTCGCGCATTGATGGTGCACATGGCCACAATGGGCTTCTGACTTTCAATCGCAAATCGGAATGCCCCATCGTAAAAATCGTTTAATGGTAGATTGCCTTTATTTCGTGTGCCTTCAGAGAAGATAAAAATGGAGTTTCCATTTACTATTTCTTGCATCATAGCACGCGAACTTTTATCACGACTTTCTTTGTTTCTTCGATCAACCAAAACGCAAACTGTCGAAAAAAGAAATCCCAACAATGGCATTTTCTTAAGTTGAATTTTGGCAAGAGGCTTAATGCTAATTGGCTGACTGTAAGCACCCAAAAACATATCGAGGTTCGAGCCATGGTTACTAACCACAATGCAAGGCAGGTTATTTTTTAAAATGTGATTGTTTACGGTTTTTATCCGAATTCCGGCGCAAAAGAAGAATAATGCTGACCAAAATTTATAGATGGCCATCATGGGCTGATGCGCCTTTTTTCCTATAATGGGGATTAATATCAGAGCCAAAAGACTTGATGTCAGGAGGAAACAAAGGAATACTAGACTTAACCAGATCCAGTATGGAATAAAAAAAATATAGCTGAGCTTTTTAAACACGGCCAAATGTAAATAGGATTATTTGATTTGCTATTATTTTACAAAAACCAATAATCCACTTATCTTCGTCGAATGCAGTATGATTTTTTAATTGTAGGACAAGGTATTGCAGGAACCACATTGGCAATGGAATTAATTGCTCAAGGTTCGAGCGTACTTGTATTAGACGCTTACAATAAATCTTCTTCATCTCAAGTTGCAGCGGGCTTATATAATCCAATTGCATTTCGAAGAGTTGCGCTAGGCTGGAAGGCAAATGAATGTTTGAGAGAAGTTCGGCGATTTTATTCAGGTCAGGAAGAGTTAACCGAAACGCATTTATTTTATCCAAAAGACATTCTTCGAATTCATGGAAGCGCCGAAGAAGTTGTTATTTGGAACAAACGCATGCAAGACCCTGAGTTTTCATGCTTATTAGGCGAAACTATTCATGAGCAAGATTCCCCATTTTATTTCCAGCCGTTTGGTGTTTCCAAAGTATTGGGTGGTGGTTTTGTGGATACCCGAACTTGGCTTTCTGCAGTTAGACGAATATTATTAGCGCGCAATATCCTGAAAGAAGAGCATTTTGAATTAAGGCAGTTGGTGGTTTCTACTGAAGGTGTGCAATACAATGAGATTCGAGCTAACAAAGTGATTTTTTGTGAAGGAGCCGATGCCCTTCAAAATCCTTGGTTTGGGCATTTGCCATTTAACCTTGCCAAAGGCGATGTGGTTTTGATTCATGCACCCGACTTGCCTCCCGAGATTTTTAATGGGAGCATTTATGGAATTCCTCTAGGCGATGGTGTTTTTCGGGTTGGTTCTACTTACGAATGGGATTTTTCGGATGCTCTTCCATCAAAAGATCGAGCCCAAGAATTGGAGGAGAAATTAAAAAACTTAATTCGGGTTCCTTTTAAAATTATTGGGCACGAAGCTGGAATTCGACCAACAGTAAAAGATCGTCGACCATTTTTAGGTACGCATCCAGAAAACAATTCACTTGCTATTTTCAATGGTTTGGGAACCAAAGGCGTTTTACTTGCCCCGCTTCTTGCAAAAGAAATGGCTTCGCATCTCATTCATGGAAAAGAATTATCTGATGATGTAAACATTGCAAGGCTAATAAGTCGAAAATCTTATTCATGAGTTCACTCGAGAAGAGGCTGTATTTTGAGAATTTGGATGCCACGCGATTCCTTGGTTTTTTTCATGTGTTTCTCGCCCATTGTTTTTTTACTTCCAATCCTGAAATTTCAACATCTCCTCTATTTATTAATGTTACTGCACATATTGGAGCGGGCTTTCTGGGGCTAGATTACTTTTTTGTGTTATCGAGTTTCTTATTAACCTGGCTTGCCCTTGCAGAATGGAAATCAACTAGTAATTTTCGTCCTGATTTATTTATGATACGTCGGGCCTTGCGATTATGGCCACTGTATTTCGCCATTGTATTAGGAACGTATCTTATCTATTGGAGCATCGGGAATCAATTGGCTATACAATCGCTTCCGCCATTGGAAGTATTTCTATTATTTATTTCCAATTTCTGGATTGCGAACCAAGGCCAGAACTTCCTCTTTCTGCTTGTTTTTTTATGGTCGATTGCTGTCGAAGAACAATTCTACTTGGTTTGGGCATTCGTCTTACGCTATTTGCATAAACGCATTGTTTTAGTTTGTATCCTGATGATTCTATGTTCCGTTATTTTTAGATGGTTGCATCTTCACAAAGAATCGCAACTGTTTTTTAACACCTTGAGTTATTTAGGCAATTTCGGAATTGGTGGCTTAGCCGCTTGGCTTGCATTCAATAACGCAACTTTTATTAAGCGTGTTGAAACCCTAAATAAATCGACTATAGTATTGATTTACTTGTTCTTTATTGTCTTAACAATGGGGTATTTCGAATGGTTTCAAACGCCCTTCATGGTTGTTTGTGAAAAACTTGTATTTGGAGTATTCTTCGCGTTTGTGATTTTGGAACAAAGTTTCGCCAAGCATTCATTGTTTAAACTTGGTCGGTTAAAACGCATTAGTTTTTTAGGGCAGCTGTCATTGGGCTTGTATTGCATTCATGGTATTGTTTTAACCCTTGCCATGGTATTTTTAAAATCGCAGGGCTTCACATCTCATCATTGGCAAGTGTTTCTTGTAAATCCTTTGATTATTTTAAGCATTACCATTGGTATTTCTATGTTGAGTTTTTCGTATTTCGAAAATCCCATTCATCAATTTAGGAAACGCTTTTATCCGAAGACTTCTTCCAACACGTCGGGTGTTTGAAGGTTGGAGATGGACGGCAAATGCCAGCGAAAGAATTCGAGGATGCCTCTTGATATTTGCCGACGTAAAGGCCTACTGAATTTTAATGTTTGGAGTTCTCCAAAATTGGTGCAAAGTAGTTGATGAATCGCCTCGCTAGAATGCAAATCGAGACAGGTTGGTCCCGAACTATGATGAAAAACGCCATCGGTATATTGAAAAAACCTTGTTTCTAAGGTGAAATTATCTTGAGGATAAAAACCTAAAAAACGCGAAAATTCAAGCAGAAACTTCAAATGAAAATCGGGAATTTCGTTGGGTGTTTGATCAAGTAATAACAAGGTATTTCTTAAGAAATCGAACAGCTCATCATTGCGCTCTTCTTCCTTGATCGTTTTAAGTAGCACTTCCGATAGAAATAAAGCTTGTGCTGTTTTTCCCGTAGAAAATGGAATTCCTTGGTAAGGAAAATCAATTCGAAGCTCTTTAATCTGTTGCAGCCCTCGGTTTTCTTTGATTTGCATTTGAAGGTCAACCAAACTCAACGCTTGCAGCAATGCGGCTTTATTCCCTCCTTTTTTACTTCGAACCCCATGAATCAAAAATGAAACGAGCCCACATTGTCGTGTATAAATGCGCGCAACCACAGATGAATCGCCATGTTTGAAAGTATGCAAGACAATGCCTTGACTACCCAAAAGCATATTAGTTGATAAAAAGAATTTTTGTCACTTGGGTTTGGCTGCCATCGGCATTTGTACAAAACACCAGATAAACTCCTGTTGCCGCACGTTGTCCTGAAAACAAATTCCCATTCCAAACAGCAGTTCCACCATTAGCAACGGTTGAATAAACTATGTTTCCGCTAACATCCGTAATTTTAACATCAGCATCTCTAACAAGACCGCTAATTGCAATTGTTCCTGAATAATCGTGCTCTACAGGATTAGGAAACGCGTACACATGACCAAACGTATCAGTTCCAGAAGTTGCATCGGTTCTGAATGAACAGATACCGACATCCGTTCCAATAAACAATTCGCCACTAACACCATCGAGTGTTAAAGAATTAATGGTGTTACTAAGTAGCGGGCTATTCTCGAAAGTGTATTGGGCAATTTGTTGGGTTCCATCTTCCGAAACAACAAATATTCCGGCTTTACGCGTTCCAATCCATTTACGATTTGCCCCATCTACGGCAATTGCAGTAACCTCTTCTTCTTTTAGGAGATATTGATTAAAGCCATCTTGGTCGACAATGATTGTTTGTGAATCCCAATTCGTTGAACCATTTTCAAAAATTGCTTCTGGGGTATAAAAAACACAAATACCTTTTGAAGTTCCCACCCATATTTGGCCATCTAAATCTTGCGCCAAACTCAATACGGAATTACTTGGCAAAGCTCCATTACCAATTTGATCGTTAAGTACTTTGTATCCAGAAAGCGATGTTCCTTCTGTTTTTACGACGAGCAAACCGCGATCTTGAACTATCATCCACTTTAAACCCGCACTATCAATCAGCATATTTCCCAAAAACTGAGAATTGACGGTACTATTAAATGAAAAATTGCTCCATTCCCCGGCGGGAGTTTTTACTGCAAGTGGTTTGGCCGAGGAAGAACTGCTCACCCATAAATTACCATCCGAGTCGAGCGCTAAATCAGAAATGCGAATATCGTTGGGATAATTATCGATTCCAACAAGTGCGCTATTGGCTGCGCCAAATTGCTGAACAAGAGTTCCGTTGTTTATTTCCCCAACCCCATTTCCCCACGAAGCAGCGTAAATATGATTTGCATCGGCAGGGTCGATGCATAGTGAAACAACATCTCGTAAATAATCGGTAGCTGTAGGAAGCGCAAACGTACTCCAATCAACACCATCAAATTTAAATACGCCATCAATTAAGTACAAAGGAGAATAAGCTATATCCCAAGCTCCTGGTGCAACCCACGTTGTTCCATTGGACGATTTAATGCGAAATGCATTGGGAGAAGACGGACCCGGAACTTTGTAAATAGTATTTTGACTGTAATCTTGGTTTCTTGCAAGGCCTTTGTCTTTGTCTGCAATCCAAATAATGTTGCTATTAACCTTATCTACAACTGCATCTCTTGGAGCAGGTGATGGATAAATTAATTCCATTTGAAGAGAACTGGCATTCACAATAGCAACCCCGTAATTGATGGTGATTGCCATTTTGTTGGGAGTTGAACTTATTCCATAATATGCTTCTCCTGCTCTTAGAATTGAAAGTTGGCCATTTTTAACATTGAAGATGGTGTCTTGGTTTATTCCATTTTCGATAATGTTAGAGACATATATCCCACCGTCAAACCAAGTAAGATGCCCTAATGTTTTTTCTTTTAAAAGCGTGTCTTGTGTCCAAGCGACATAATATGGCAATGCGGGATCACTCAAATTTGCAGTATAAAGCCCTTTGGATGTTGCAGCGAAAATGCGCGTTCCATCACTTGCAACGTCTCGAATATCTGGATTTAATATAGATGGGTATAACGTGGTTTTGATTTCATTCTTGGAAAGATCGTAAACGACAATGCCGAAATTGCAGCATATGTACGCGCGATCGCCAAAAAAGCGGATAGAATTAATGGTCTTGCCGCCTTGAATTACCGTCGAACGTTTAATATCTCCGATATTAATAACCTGGTTGTTTTGAACCAAGTCTACATTCCCGTTTTTATATCCAATCATCAACGAGTTGGATGGCTCATCGAAACTGAGACAAGCAAGATTTATATCACTTAACCCATTGGCTCTTGAAAGTCGTTCAATTGAATTGTCTTCCTTATTAAAAATAATAACCCCATTTTGAGTAGCGCAATAGATAAAATTAGTGCTTTGAGCAATACTATTTCCATTATTGAAGGGCAAATGGTCGCGCCATTGACCGATACCAATGTTATTCGTGTTTTGGCTAATTACAGGCGTAACTATAAACAAACAGCAAAGAATACTCAGTACACGCTGAAAAAAATAACTCATACAATTTAAGTTCTGCTCAGATACTTTAAGAGGTGTAAAGATATTTTTTTTGGACCATTATTCGGCATTTGAACAATACAATTTGGAGATGATTAGCTCCTGTTTTATTTATTGTAATTGTCTCATGAGAAATCCCTTTCAAAAAGAAAATTCAATTAAAATAAAAGGCCTAAAACAACACCTCAAGTAAAAGATTAATTTTGCACTATGGAAACACCAGAACAATCGCTTCACACACCGGAAGATGGCCCGAATGTAATGCCACTAAATTCAATGGAAAACGCTTCAAATACGGAGGTTCCTCAGGAACCGACACCTGAATTAGAACCCAATATTGAGATTCCAAATGAGGTTCCTGTTCAGCCTGAACCGCAAGAATTTCCCCTACCAGAAACAGAAATTATAGAAGAGCCATCAACTCCCGAAGTTCCAGATGCGACTTTGACTGAAAACCATACTTCAGAGAATTCTAATGAACAACATAGCACTGTTGATCAATTGAAAACTGCAGAAAAGACAGAAACAATTACCGAAACGGAACCTGCGATTATTGAAAATATGCCTATTTCCGAAATTGAGCATGTCGAAGTAGCTACTATTTTGGAAGACGAAGAGGTCAATGATGATTCCAATGAAGAATTACTTCCTCAAGTTGCTTTTCAAGAATTATCTCGAGTTGAACTAGTTGCTGCTATTCAAGAAGCGGTCGATAACGAAGACCCATCAAGTATGCGTATGCGTGTTCGTTCAATTCGTGACGGTTATTATAAAGTAAAAGACGAAGAGGTAGCAGCCAAACGATTGAAATTTATCGAAAATGGTGGATTGCCCGAAGAATTCGAAGTTCTTCGCGATGAAACCGATGAGCAATTCGATTCTTTGGTAAAACGTTTCCAAGAAAAACGCGCCGATGAGCGTCGTCGTAAAGAACAAGAGCTTCTCAACAACCTCAAGAAAAAAGAAGGCATCTTGGCTGAATTAAAAGCCATGCTCGAAAACACCGAGAATGTTTCGGCTAGCTTTAACAGATTGCATGAACTTCAAGAACAATGGCGTTCAATTGGTCTTGTTCCTTCTGCAAACGTAGATGAACTATGGCGCAATTACCATCACCACACAAACAACTTCTACGATATTATCAAGATTAACAATGAGTTGCGTGATCTTGACCATAAAAAGAATTTAGAGCTTAAAACCCTAGTTTGTGAAAAAGCGGAGGATTTATTGATGGAAGAATCCATTACAAAATCGCTCGACGACTACAAAGCTCTTCAAGACCAATGGAAAGAAATAGGTCATGTTGCCAGAGAATACAGCGAAACCATTTGGGAGCGCTTTCGTGCCGCTGGAGATAAACTATTTGATCGTCGACGTGAATACATTCAAGGTCAGGAAAAAGATTATGCTGAAAACTTAGCCAAGAAAAATGCAATCGTTGCTAAGGCGGAAGAATATCTTCAACAAGTACCTCTTAAAAATCACCCACAATGGCAAGAGGCATCCGAAAAGTTTGCAGCTCTTCTTGAAGAATGGAAACAAGTTGGATTTGCTGCACGTAAAGACAATGAAGCAGTTTGGCAACGTTTCAAAGATTTACGTGATCAATTTTACAACGCCAAAGAAGAGTATTACAAAACATTGCGCGACGCACAAAATCACAACTACAAACTCAAGGTTGATTTGTGCATGGAAGCCGAAGCGTTGCGCGAAAGTAACGATTGGAAAAAAACAGGAGAACGCCTTCGTCAGCTTCAGGATGCCTGGAAACTGGTTGGTCCAATTGCTAAAAAACATAGCGATAAATTGTGGACTCGCTTCCGAACGGCATGTGATGCATTTTTCGAAAACCGGAACAAGCACTTTGCCGGAATGAACGATGAGCAGGATGTTAATCTTGAGAAAAAGAAAGAAATTCTAAGTAGAATAGAAGGGTTTATTCCTAGCGAAGACACACCTGCTAACTTCGATGCACTAAAAGCATTTCAGAGCGAATGGATGGAAATTGGTCATGTTCCAATTAAAGAAAAAGACAAACTTTACAAGGCATTCCGCGCTGCAATCGATGCACAATTTGCTAAAATAAAAACAGATAGTGCCAATGTTCGTCGCGAGCAATTCCGTTCTCAAGTTTCGAACATTAGCAACGATAAAGGAGGCAAAGACAAACTGAATCACCAACGTATTGTGGTTCAAGATAAAATCAAGAAACTTCAAGCCGATGTTCAAACTTTAGAGAACAACATTGGTTTCTTTGGCAATTCTAAATCGAAAGCAGCCGAAGACATGAAGCGCGATATCGAACGCAAGATCAGCAAAGCCAAAGAAGAAATTGGGCAATTGATTGATCAGCTTAAGATTTTAAAAGAGGTTTAGGCAACCTTTTGCTAGTAACCTGGGGATTAATCCCCAGGATGCGCTGGCTGCAAAAGCCCTCGCACTGCTTCCGCAATCTTTTCCATGTCTTGATTTTGCATGCATCGGAAATGTTTCTTCGGACAAGCGGCATAACCTATCTTAGAGCAAGGTCTGCATGGCAGTTCTTTTACTTCCGCAATAAACTGCTTGCTTTCTGTTGAAGGCAAATACGGGTACATACCAAATCCTGGAATAGTATTTCCCCAAATAGAAACAATGGGCTTTTGGAAAGCCGCTGCAATATGCATTAATCCGGTATCG
>JBIPLZ010000042.1:0-11163 GCA_044369395.1 Flavobacteriales bacterium
TTTAATCGAAATGCTTGGTTCTTCATCGAGAATTTGTTCCAGATAACGCGCTTCGTATTCGCGAGGAGGCGTTTCATGCACATGATGAACGATGGCGGTGTAACGTTTCTTTTTCCCAAAAGGAACTATGACGCGTTGCAAAGATGTGATGAATGGCTCCAAAATTTGGGGAACCCGATAAGTGAAAAGCCTTGGTAATGCCAAGGGAACAATCACATCAACAAAAAGGGTCTTGCGTTCCATCAAATGCAAAGATGCAGATTTGAAATCGTCATTTAACGTTTTTATAATGCGATAATTTTCAACGCCAGCGATTAATAATCTACTTTTAAATTGTATCCTAAAATGAAAGCCGATGAGTTACCGAATCTGTCAATCATGCGGAATGCTATTAACTAGCGATGCCCAAAAAGGAGGAACAAATGCAGATGGTTCTCGAAACGAGCGATTCTGTTCGCATTGTTATTTAGAGGGAGAGTTTACAAAACCTTATCTGAATGTTATGGACATGCAGAAAAAGGTAAAAATCAAATTGCTAAACAAGGGTGTTCCGGGTTTATTTGCGAATATTTTTGCACGAAGAGTTCTTCAATTAGAACGTTGGAAAAGTTAAAGATCGACCTCTATCAAAACAGGGCAATGGTCGCTATGCATTGCATCTGGCAATATAACTGCATGTTTTAGTTTGTCCTTCAAACCTTCAGAAATACAAGCATAATCGATTCGCCAGCCCAAATTTTTGCTTCGCGCACCCGATCTGAAACTCCACCAAGTATAATGATGTGGGTCTTTGTTAATGTGACGGAAAGAATCGACGAATCCGGAGTTTAAGAAATTCTCCATCCAGTCGCGTTCCTCGGGTAAAAAACCGCTGCTATTGGCGTTGCTTTGTGGATTGTGTATATCGATGGCTTTATGACAAATGTTATAATCGCCACAGACAATTAAATTCGGTCGCTCGTTTCGAAGCTCATTGATGTAATCTTGATAATCGGACAAAAATTTCATCTTGAAATCTTGACGTTCATCGCCACTTGAGCCACTTGGGAAATAGGTGCTTAACAGAGTCCAATCGCCAAAATCTAAGCGAATGGAGCGTCCTTCAAAATCGTAGGTTTCCATGCCCATTCCTTCAACAATTCGATCAGGTTGGTGCTTACTTAAAATGGCCACACCGCTATAACCCTTTTTCTGAGCTGGGAAAAGATAGGGCTCATACCCAATGTTGCGAAAAAGTTCCAAATCGAGTTGGTCGGCCTGACTTTTAATTTCTTGCAAGCACAACATATCGGGTTGTGTGTCCTGCATCCATTCAAGAAGTCCTTTGCTAAGCGCAGAACGAAGTCCGTTTACATTGTAGGTAACAATTCGCATTTGAGATAAATTTGATTTAACAAATAACAACAATCATGATGAGAATTGCCAATTGAAACTCTATAAATTGAATTTAAACAAATGAAGGTGGATGATATAAAAATTGGAAACTTCCCGTTAACATTCATTTGAACTATCTTCGCCCGAAGGGGTAAATGTGTTGCGTATATATCTTATTTTATTGTTGACTCTGCTGTTTGTCGGAAAAAGTTCGGCTCAATCAGCGAGTAGTTTGCGCAACAGAACTTTATTGCTGCAAGGTGACACCATTGTATTAGATACGTTCAGCATTGTAAAAGGAAGTTTCCGATTTTTACAAGCAACAAATGATACTTCAAATTACATTCTGCTGGAAGACGAAGGAATTTTAATCCGAAAGAAAGGAGCAATTAACCAACAAAAAGACTCTGTTAAAATTCGGTTTCGGGTATATCCGTTTAATTTCACTGAACCGGTTCGAAACAAAGAACGAAGAAGGGCAACTGCGCAAGAACGAGGCATTTACAATCCTTTTGTATACACTCCAAATAAAAGCAATGAGAACCTGCTCAAATTTGATGGACTCAATAAAACGGGATCTATTTCACGAGGCATTTCGGTAGGAAACAACCAAGACCTTTCAGTCAACTCAACTTTGAATTTGCAACTTTCTGGAAAGCTGAGTTCCGACATCGACATTAGTGCGGCCATTACTGACGATAATATTCCCATTCAGCCCGACGGAAATACACAGCAACTGCAGGATTTCGATCGGGTGTATATTCAGTTATCGAATGAGAAATCGAAATTGATTGTAGGTGATTTTCAGATTACACGACCGGAAAGCTATTTCATGAATTTCAACAAGCGACTGCAAGGAGGAAGTTTTGAAACACGATTTAAAACTGCTTTACTGGATGAAAAAAAACACCTTCCTGCGAATGTGAAAATTGGCGCTAGTGCCGCAGTTGCACGTGGGCGATTTAGCAGAAATCAAATTCAAGGAGTTGAAGGAAATCAAGGGCCTTACCGTTTACGCGGAACAAACAACGAGCAGTTTATTATCATTCTTTCAGGTTCCGAAAAAGTGTATGTCGATGGAAAACAGTTAAAACGAGGGCAAGAATACGATTACATAATCGACTATAATTCCGCCGAACTCACCTTTACATCGCGCCGCATGATCACCAAAGACCTTCGGATTTTTGTGGAGTTTGAATATTCAGATCGAAATTATGCACGATCGCTACTGTACTTCAACAACGAAATTGAACAAGGAAAGCTAAGCACTCGCATTAATATATACACAGAGCAAGACAGCCGAAACCAACCGCTTCAGCAGCAATTAACAAGCGATCAGAAAATGGTATTGGCTGAAGCAGGAGATAACTTTCAAGATGCATTAATAAGTTCGGTTGATAGTGTTGGGTTTTCGCCGGATTTAATTCTGTATTCGAAACAAGACACCTTGGTAAATGGAGCGATTTACCAGAACATTCTCGTTTTTTCAAGCAATCCAGAAACCGCCATTTACAAAGCCAGCTTTACGAATGTAGGTGCCAATAAAGGAGATTATGTTCAGGTGAATAGTGTGGCGAATGGTCGCGTTTACAAATGGGTGGTTCCCATTGATGGTGTACCTCAAGGGAATTATGTTGCTAAAACGCAACTTATTCCTCCAATCAAAAAACAGCTTTTGACATTTGGCACGGATTATCGATTTAGTAAATCAATGAAGTTGACTTCAGAAATTGCCTATTCGAATTACGATGTCAATACGTTTTCGAATAATGGAAATAACGATAATGAAGGGTATGCATTTCGAGTGGCATTAGAAAACACAAAAAACCTTGGAAATGATAGTCTGCCTTGGAAATTAGTAAGTAGCGTGAGCTATGAGCAAATCGACAAATACTTTAATCCGTTGGAACGCTTCCGAAATGTTGAATTTGATCGCGATTGGAACATTCCCAAGGTTATAAATCAACCAGCATCCGAATATTTACCGAGAGCCAACATTAACCTAAGTAGAAGTGACATCGGCTCTGCGAATTATTTATTTACCGCATTTTTGAAAGGTGAACAACTTCAGGCTTCGCAGCACGCATTTACCTCAGATCTAAAGTACAAAGGCTTCGGATTTAATTACAATGGAAGTTTAACCGATTCGAAGGGAAATGAGAACAACGCATTGTTTTATCGGCATCGCACTTTAATTTCAAAAGATATTCGCTGGATTCAACTGGGCTACAAAGACGAATTTGAGCACAATATACTGAGCGACTCCAAGCAAGATACACTTCGAAATACCGCGTATGCATTTTTCGACCGACAAGCATTTATTCAAAATGTGGATACTTCGAAGCGGAAATTCAGTCTATTTTATCGAGTAAGAACCGACGAAGGGGTATTAAATAAATCGCTGAAAGAATATGCATGGGCCGAGAGCTATGGATTCACCATGGATTTATCGACCAACGAGAATATCCAGTTTCGGACGAGCACCAGTTTTAGACGCTTGGAAATTCGCGACACATTGCTTAGCAATCTGAAGCCAGAACGCACATTGGTAAACCGTATTGAATTATCGGTAAAGGCCTTGAAGTCGAGCATACAATCTTCAACTTTTTATGAAGCTGGGAGTGGTTTAGAAAGCAGAAAGGAGTTCACTTATTTGGAAGTTCAACCTGGGCAAGGAGTTTATGCATGGACCGATTACAATAGCAATGGAATTAAGGAATTGAATGAATTTGAAATCTCTGCATTTCCAGACCAAGCAAGGTATATTCGTGTTTTCACACCCACAACCGATTTTATACGAGTTTATTCCAATTCTATCAATGAGGCATTGAATGTAAAAGCTCCCAAAAGTTGGTCGCAAGGCAAGGGAATAAAGAAGTTTGTAGCACGTATTTCAACGCAGTCGGCTTTGCGATTTGATGGAAGAACCACCAATACCAAAATTACAGAAGCGTATAATCCCTTTCATGCTGGAATAAATGATAGCACGCTTATTACATTGAATCAGACTTTACGTAACACTCTCTTTTTCAACAAAAGCGATCCCAAGTTTGGTTTTGATTTGAATTGGCAGAAGATTGGAACGAAAGCATTATTGAATAATGGACTGGAGGCGCGTGAAAATAAATTCAGCAATCATCACATTCGATGGAGCCCCGGAACACGTTTTATTTTAAATGGAGAAACACGCATTGGAAGAAAAGAAAGTAATGCTGCTTATTATTCAACCCGAAATTATCGTATTCGGTATGTCGACATAGAACCTAAAATCTCCTATCAACCCAATGCAGCATTTCGAATTTCGTTTTTGTATAGACGCAGCGAGAAAAATAATGACGTTACACTCGGAGGAGAAAAGGCAATTTCTGAAACGGCAGGCATCGATTTAAAATACAATGTTGCAAACAAAGGGAGTTTTCAGGCTTACGGTAAATTTATCCTGATTCGATTTGATGGAACTCAAAACACGCCCGTTGCATTTGAAATGCAAGAAGGACTAAAGAATGGAAATAATTATACTTGGGGATTAACCTATCAAAGAACCCTATCGAACAATATGCAAATCAATTTCAATTACGATGGCAGAAAGTCGGCGGATGTTAAAATTGTACATATTGGAGGCGTCCAAGTAAGAGTCTTTTTCTAAAAAAAAGCTACATATCAAAGAAAACGCAATGTCGTTTGTTAATTATTGAATTAATATACCTATTTTGGGTGAAGGTGAACGAAAATCACTTATTTTTAACGCCAAATAAATGCTGTAAATAGCACAAAAGCAATGACTTTAAAAAAGCCTAAAGCCAAGTACCCAACTGTTATGTTAGTGGATGACAGTGAGATTGATAATTTTATCAATCAGAAGATGATCGAAGGCTGCAATTTTGCAGATCGCATTTATGTGCACACAAGCAGTAAAAGTGCTTTGGAGTTTCTTGCTAATTTCGAAAGAGCCCATTTACCAGAAGATTTAATACCTGAGATTATTTTTCTGGATATCAACATGCCTATTATGGATGGCTTCCAATTTGCCGAAGAATTTGGAAAGTCTTGCCCAAAAATTTACGATAAAATCAAGATTATTTTCTTGACGAGTTCTTTAAACCCGGTAGACCAGAAGCGTGCAATGGCTGTCCGTGGTGTTTATTCTTTTTTAAACAAGCCATTAGGCAAAGACCATTTGGATAAACTTTAATTTAATAATAACCCATAAAAAATCCCCGGCATTTATAATGACGGGGATTTTTTTTTGAGGATAAAATTGTAGTTATCGTTTTACAACTTGGCTAAGCGATTTAATGAAAGACTCATCTATTTTAATGTATTCAAGCATTCGGTTAGACTTCTGATTAAGTAGTTCAAACTTAGAGAAAAGTTGTGCGATTTTTTGTTCTACTTGACGAGCTGAAGAACTCATTTGAAGAGATAAGATTTTATAAAAAATCAATGCGTTTTCATATCCCATTTCATCGTCGAGTTCTCTGATTTTACGCGTAACACTTCGAAGTAAACTCGTAGCTGGGTCGTACTTATTTATCATTGAATAATTAAGTGCGAGAAGCAATTTCATCTCTATTTCAGAATGCGGGTAATTTTTAAAGCTTACGTCGTTTATTAGATTATTAAGAATTTGAACCGCCTCTTGATACTTCTTTGCATAAAAAGCGGAAGTTGCCATGTATTTTGCAAAGTTGATGTAGTTTGGAATATCGTTTTTATCGGGCTCGTAATTGCTGAGTGCTTTTTGATTTTGATCGTAAAGCTCGGACTCTGTTCCCAATTCAATGTGGCGTTCTAATTTTGAAATAAGAAACTTTGTTGTAAAAGCGCAGTGGTTAAATAATAAAAACGACATCAGCTTCTTGTCAACTTCCTCGAAATAGCGACCTTCTTTTTTAGAGAGGTTCAGCTTATGGTAATATTCGAAAGCCAAATTATTGAATACCAATTTCAAATATTGGTAGTTGGTGTCTTTGCTGTATGTAGAAAAAATATTTTCCATCTTAGCCAAAACATCTTCTACTGCCTCGTCATCTTTTACAGCTTCCTGATTGGGAATGTATAAAGCAAAGGTAATATCCATAATTGCTTTATAAATCTGGAGATGATGAGATTCATACAAATTGCAGATGTGCGACATCTCTTGCTTTATCAATCCAAGGTATTCAACCTGCGATTTGATTCGGGAAGTATAGTATTCGCCAACCGAACGCATAAAGGTGTTGAGTAAATCTTCAGCTTTATCGAGGGCAATTGTATAGGCTAAATGTTTGTTGTATAGCTGAGTGTATTCGTAATACTTCGGCGAATTTACGTGCAGCTTCTTAAGGGCATTATAAACACTCGATAATTCATAAGGCATATCGTAATTCTGCAATTCCGACTCCAGTTTTGTGAGTATGGCTATGGCAGTTTCTCGATGAGTGTCGTAAATGAGAGTTGGGATATTCGCGACTTTTCTCAACAAATCGATGATAGGAGTCGACATGTTGTTGGTAAGAAAATCTTGAATCTTATCAAATAAACGCGACTTCAATGTGTAATAAGCGCTTGTGTTGACGCTTAACATCTCTTGAATCTGTTCGTCGTTGTATTTATTCTCCCGATATAAAGTCAGGAGTCTAAGATACTTGTCTGCCTTAGTCTCAACAAATTGCTGACACAAATCATTAAACTCATCTTCTTTGAGCTGCAAGACAATGCTCTTAAACTTGATCATGCTCCCTTTTTTGCTGACAATATATGAGATTTTTTTAATTAGTAATCCAATAAGTTTTTAATTTTCATCAACAGTAGTCAACACACTGCCTGGAAGATGTTGAATAATATCCCAAGAACCATCTTCATTTTGTTTTTCCAAAATATAGAAACCCACTCCATTGTTGCCCCATCCTAAGTATGGAGTCCATTCGAGTTTTACTGAAACATCTCCAGTTGCTTCTGCTTGTAAAACAACATTATCACTTGATGTACCTTCTTTTCCAACAAGTTCGCATGCATTGGTTGCCATTATACGATAAAAGTATTTTATATGATCTACATCAACTGCATCATCGATGTAATACGTTTGATCTTGCCCAACTGAGGCAATAAGTTCAAATTCGCGGTTGTCGATAGAACGGTATACTTTGTATCCATTAACCCGATTTCCCATAATTGCCGGACGCAACCATTCGGTAAGGATACTTTGATTTTGGACAACCGTAGAACGAGAAGTGTTAACTTGCTGATCAAGAAATAGGTTTGCAATAGGATCGCTAAAATCGAAATCGCTGTTAGAATATACGTGCGACTGTCCGTTGAGCGCTTCTGCTTTTACTTCGTATTTAAATTTCAAAGGACAAAATACTGTGCTATCGATAAATGATGTGATATCACCAGCAACCGTTCCAAGATCATCGGTTACACTGCTATTCTCTTCGGTTCTGAAAACACGGTATTGAGAAACCGATTTTCCAATATATGGAGTCCAAGTTACTTCAATCGTATTATTTAAAAGTGTTGCAACCTCAACATTGATGGTGCAATGTTCTATTAAACTATCTAAAACAATTGCGTAACCGCAACGATCGATGGTTTGAAGTTTATAGCAGTAAGCATTATCAAGTGTGTTTAAACCCGTTTCGGTGTAAGATAAAGTATGTTGATCCAAAATTTGAGCTACTTGCTCGAAAGCACCCGATTGAATATTACGACGAAACAAAACATACGAACCAAAATCATTTGCAAGAGATTCTTCCCATTCAATGAGAACAGAAGTGGTGTTTTCTACAGTTACACGTCCAATTGGAGAAATCGGAGCTGGAAGCGTATCATAAACTTGAATCGCTGATGGCATTGTCAATGAATCGGCGCAGCCATTTTGATTTGTAACAGTGAGTTGTACAGAATAAAACCCAGGATTAGAATAAACGGTATTGGGATTAACATCCGCAGAACTAGTTCCATTTCCAAAATTCCAGTTGTAACTTGGGTTTTGGGTAGATGTAGAAGTATTTGTGTAGCTTACAGATAATGGAGAACAGCCTTCCATTGTATTAATTGCTAAGCCAGCTGTTGGGACAAGTAAGGAGTTCATTCCATGAAAAGTAGCAGTATCTGAACATCCGAAAGCTGATGTTGAAACAAGTGAAATAGTATAAGTACCTGCATGAGCATATGAATGTGATGGTTCAAATGCAGAACTTGTTGACATATCTCCAAAATTCCAATTGTATGTTGCGGCACCTGTTGATAAATTATCGATTGAAAAAACAAACGGAGAACAAGCACTTGTGTCGCTTACTACAAAGTTTGCAACTGGATAAGGATGAACTGCAATTGGAGTTGTAATGGTATAAAATGCGCTGCAACCAATCGTATCTTGTGAAAAAAGCGTTACAACATAGGTTCCTTCTTCATTGTATGAGAACGTTGGATTTTGCTCAGTGCTTGTTGTTCCTTCTCCAAAATTCCATTCCCACTCAACAGCACCATTCGATAAGTCTGTAAATTGAATAGTATTTCCTACACACGAAGAAACCGAAGATGCAGTAAAGGAAGTAGCGGGACCTAAAACAGTAACATAATCGGGACGAATTAGAGTATCTGAACAACCGTTTACATTGGTAACAATAAGTTGAATAGAGTAAGTTCCTGGAAGGTCATACAATTTAACTGGATTAGGGATTGTTGATTGAGAATTATCGCCAAAATCCCACAACCAAGAAACCGCACTTGTTGAATTATCGAAAAACTCGACAACTGAAGGAGCGCAACTAGCGGGAGTTGGCGAAGAGAAATTTGCTATTGGTCCAATTACATTGATTGGCAATGTAACATAAGCAGTGTCGCGGCAATTGCTCGTTGAAGTTACAATTACACTAGCTTGATAAGTTCCATTTTCCGTGTACAAGTGACTTGGATTTGAACCAACTCCAGTAGATCCATCACCAAAATTCCATTGCCAGTCGATATTTCCATCCATTGAAGCAGTGAATGTTACAGGTAGTGGATTACATGCTCCAATATAAGCAGCCGAAGCCTCAGCTTGAAAACGCGCAATTCCAAGTTTCGTAATAGTTGATGTACATCCAAATGCAGTTGTTGTTTGAAGTGTAACTGAATCACCCGGCATGCTGGTAAAGTTCATTGTCGGATTTTGTTCAGTGGACGTGTTTCCATTTCCAAAATCCCAGAACCAAGATACTGCACCTTCGCTTAAATCGGTGAATTGAGCAGTTAATGGAAGACATAGTCCAGTTTGTGTAAAACTAAAATCAGCATCAGCTCCATGAACAGTAATCACATTAGGAAAATTTTCTTGGTAATTACAACCTGGTAAAATAGCACTTGCAACACGCTGATAAAACCCATAAACACCTGGATTCGAGAATGTTTTAGAAATAGGACCGATGTAATTAGTACCATTCCATCCACCTAAAGACCAGGTACCATCAGACCAAAACCAAGTTACCTGATTTGCAGCAGATTCATTTACGAACGTTGTTGTTAAAGGCGCGCAACCTTCTGAAGGGCCATCTAATGACCAGATTGCTTGAGGAATTGCTACCAAAATTGTATGGTCAGCTACGATTGTTGTTTCGCATCCTGATGGCGTTGAAACAGTAAGAGATACTGTATATATTCCTTCAGTTGTATAATAATGACTTGGGCTTACTTCGTTCGATGTTGTTCCATCGCCAAAGTTCCATTCAAAATTAAACCCTGTTAGATTAGCGAAACTGTTTGTAAAATCAACTGTATCGCGGCAAACGTTAGAAGGAAATTCAATAACAGGAACAGGAGGACTAACCAAGAAACTTTGAAAACTTGAAGAGCTGCATCCTAACGTGTCCATGACATTCATTAAAACTGTAAAAGAAGTATTGGCATTATAAAAAGTGTGATTAGCGTTGAATGAAGTTGAAGTTGCGCCATCACCAAACGTCCAAAGAATACTTTCGAGTGCTCCAGCATTTAAGGGACTAACCTGAACATTTGTAGAAACACAAGTTCCTTGTTGAGTTAGTGTAAAATCGGGTTGTCCGCCACCAACTAAAACAGATTGATTGTACTGAAAAGTGTCTAATCCGTAGGGCGTTTGAGCAATATAATACACATTGTAAAGACCTTGTTCGTCATAAATATGAAGTGGAGTTTGTTGAGTTGATGTAGCTCCATCACCAAAAAACCATTGAATTACGTTATGAGAAACATCTTGCTTATGAAAAAGTACATTCATTGGGATGCAACCGCGAAGTGGCTCTACTAGAACAGCTGCTTGACTAGGATCAGACCCGCCAACTATAACTTGTAGATTTAAATCAATTGCTTCATCAGGGAAAGCATCACCAGAGGAAGAAATACTGCAATTTTCTGTTTGAATGGTTAAATTCACTGTATAATCTCCATCAACTTGATAAACATGTGAAGGGTTTTCTAATGTTGAAGTTGTTCCATCTCCAAAATCCCATAACCAACCTGTAGCAACTGGATTCGTTGAATTAAATTGAACCGTTTGAGGGAAAGGACCTGGATTGTATGAGCTTGTAAACGTAGCTGATGCGGGGGCAAAATTTACGGCATTAAATCCAACATAAGAATAGACGCAACCCGAAGCAGTTGTAGTTGTTAATCCAACATGGTGATTGATTGTGCTTGAAAAAACATGCGTTGGAGTTTCTGCCGTTGAAGTTGATCCATCGCCAAAATCCCACAACCAAGAAACTGCATCGCTAGTTGTATCTGTAAATGTTACAGGGAATGGAGGACAAATTCCAACTTCGGCCATAAATTCAGGAAGAATTCCTT
>JBIPLZ010000337.1:0-3093 GCA_044369395.1 Flavobacteriales bacterium
GCCAGCTTATCATCGCCTCGATTTAGGTTTGACCTGGTACCGCAAGAGCACCGAAACCTATGAATCGAATTGGAACTTTAGTATTTACAATGCTTATGCCCGAAGAAATGCCTACACCATTAGCTTTCGCGACAGTGAAACCAATCCAGGAACGACTGAAGCAGTGAAGCTTTCTTTATTCAGAATGGTTCCTTCAATTACCTATAATTTTCATTTCAAATGATCCGTATTAGACATATAATTCCCTCGTACTTGCTATTAGTAGTGCTATTCAGCAGCTGCGAACAAGTCATTGATTTACCATTACGTGATAGTGATGCAAGACTCGTAATTGAAGGTGGCATAACCGATGATCCAGGTTCTTGCCGTGTTCGATTGTCGCGTGTGGTGAATTACGACCAAAGTAATGATCCCTTGTTGGTTTCAGGAGCTTCGGTTTTAATTTACGACAATGGCACTGAATACTCACTTTCGGAGATGGAAACTGGCATTTACGCCAATCCTCTTCTGATTGGAATTCCTGGACATGCCTACCGTCTAGTAGTGACAGTTGATGGAGAAACATTTTCATCTACCAGTGTTATGAATTCTAAAGTAGAGATTGATTCTATCAGTTTTGAAGAACAGTCATTCTTCATGGATACCAATTTGGTGACACAAGTGCATTTCAAAGATCCGGCTGGAATTGAGAATTATTACCGCTACCGATTCTCTTCAGGTGGGCCACTTAACAACGAAATTCAGATTGACCGAGATTTGTTTTTTGATGGACAAGACATCAATCAACCTTTGTTTGGACAAGGCCCCAAACTATTTCCCGGCGATACGATGTTTGTTGAACTTTGGGGAATAGATAAAGGAGTGTATGAATATTATTCAACGCTTAGAGAAATTCTTGGTGGCCCAGGCCCTTCTTCTGCATCACCCGCCAATCCAACAAGCAATATTTCAGGTGGAGCGATGGGCTATTTTTCGGCATTTACAGTTGCTCGAAAATGGAGGGTTGTAGATTAAATAAAAGATCATCTCTAAATTCATCAATTTAGGCTTGCCTCAATCTGTTGCCAAAGGAATTATTTATAATTCACGAATATCGTAACGTCCATTTTTCAATGGATGTTCAGAGAGCAAAAAGGATGTAATTTTCTTCGCCACATTTTCGGCTGAGTCGAGTTGATTCAATTCTTTTAACTCCGTAAAACGCGCTAAGTTTGAAAAGGAATGTTTGTCGCTTTGCCGAATTTGTTCTTGCATAGATGTATCAATTACGCCAGGTGCAATGGAATAAATTCGAGTGTTCACATCGTTGCGTAATTCAACCTCTTTCATAACAACGGCGAAGTAAGCATCCAAACCCGCCTTGCTGCTACAATACATTCCCCAACCATCGTATGCATTTTTAGATGCGCCACTTGTAATGGCTACCACAGTCCGTTTTTTATGTTGGGTTTCTTTTAGAAATTGATTGGTTAATATAGAAGGCGTAATTAAATTGAGTTGAAAACCCTTCTGAATCATTCCCTCTGAAACCTCACCAACATAGCCAATCTCACCTAACATTCCGGCATTATGAATGAGCATAAATTCTTCAGCATCGGGAGTTATTCCAAACGACAAATCATTCACACAATTCGAATCGGATAAATCGGCACTTACATGAATGTAATTCTCATGCTCAATGCTCTGATTTCGAGAAATACCAGTCACTTTCCAACCATTCTCCAACAAATGAAGCGCAATTTCTTTGCCTAATCCGCGTGATGTTCCGGTAACAATGGCCTGATTCACACTTTTTGTAAAGCAGTGTCTATATCGGCCAACAAATCATCAACATCTTCGATTCCAACCGACAAACGAATCAATCCTTCCACAACTCCAATGCGGTCGCGTTCCGATTTAGGAATGGAAGCATGCGTCATAGATGCTGGGTGATTCACCAAAGATTCTACGCCTCCCAAACTTTCTGCTAATGAGAATAAATGCGTTCCCGTTAAGAAACGTTTAGCCGCATCCAATGATTCATCTTTCAATATAAAACTCATCATTCCGCCAAAATCACGCATCTGCTTTTTGGCAATATCATGATTCGGATGATCTTCAAATCCTGGCCAGTAAACCTTCCCAACTTTCGGGTGATTGCGCAAATGGTTGGCAATGATGCGACCGTTTTCGCAATGCGCTTTCATACGAACATGCAATGTTTTCAATCCACGAAGAACCAAGAAACAATCCATAGGACCAGGAACAGCGCCGCAGCTTTTCTGAATGAAGTACAGTCTTTCGCGCAATTCAGGGCTATTCATCATCAAACATCCATGAATCAAATCGCTATGTCCACCCAAATATTTGGTTCCGGAATGTAACACTATGTCAGCACCCAAATCGAGTGGATTTTGAAGCCAGGGTGTAGCAAAGGTATTATCAACTGTAAGCAAGATATTATGCGCTTTGCAAATAGCCGCAACAGCTGCAATATCTGTAATACTCATCAAAGGATTCGTAGGCGATTCAGTCCAAACCAACTTGGTTTTATCATTTATAAACGGACGAATATTTTCGGGATTTCCCATGTTCACAAAGTGAAAACGGACGCCCATTGGCTCGTAAATTTTGGTAAATAAACGATACGTTCCACCGTACATATCATCCGCCGCAATGACTTCATCGCCAGGTAAAAGCAACTTCATTACAGCATCAGTAGCTGCCACACCACTTCCGAAACTTAATCCGAATGCACCATTTTCAATAGCAGCCAAACAATCTTCTAATGCTTTACGAGTTGGGTTTTGAGAACGCGCATATTCATACCCTTTGTGAGTTGCAGGAGCTTCTTGAACGTATGTAGAAGTTTGGTAAATCGGTGTCATGATAGCACCGGTAGTTGGATCAGGCGATTGCCCAGCGTGAATGAGTTTAGTTGCAAGTTTCATAGTACATGCTCGGAAAAAATCCGAGTTCAATTTGAAATTATATGTTAAGCTTGATGGAAATTAATCCAATGAAGCAGGTAGAATTTTAGTTGAGATTTCACCGAAGCCAATGCGAACATCGTTGTTTTGTGCAAAGGCACGCATATAAACAATATCGTGGTCG
>JBIPLZ010000339.1:0-3081 GCA_044369395.1 Flavobacteriales bacterium
AGGAAGCGCATGGACCTAAACATTTGTTAGTTGAATTAGAAGAAAAACGTGTTTTAGGATATTCCAAACTCAATTTAATTCCTTTACCTAGCGTAATGACTGAAATAGGCGAGGAGCTAAATCGTCAGTATGATGCTGGCGCATTAATCGAAAATACCTGGTCCCCCGTAATTATTCCACTTCAACTTTTTATTATTGGCGATGTTGCCATCCTCGGTTTCCCCGGCGAAATTACAACGGTTGCTGGCGATCGATTAAAGTCTTCCGTTTTAAAAGTGCTAGAAAAACGTGGGGTGATGGACGTCATTCTTACTTCTAACGCCAACGAATTTTCTGGTTATACAACTACGTTCGAAGAATATCAACTTCAGGGTTTTGAAGGTGGATTTACGTTGTTTGGTCAGCATACTCTTGCTGCATTCCAAACGGAGTTCTCAAAAATGGCTGAGACTCTTTGTTTGTCTAGCGAAAAAAGACATATTCCCGAAGCACCACAACCCCCCGAATTTTCTAAATCGGAATTGGAAAAACGATCAGTTTTGAAAAAGTAAATTTTTGTATCGACAATCAATTCCTAATGAAAATAAAGAGTTTTCTTAAATTGATCCTCAAGATTGTCGGTGGATTTATTCTATTCGTAGTCTTGTATTTTCTTTCTGCTTTAGCCATTTCTTCTATTGAAGTCAATTCAGATTTTAAAGCATGTGAGAAAGATGCCGTAGAAATTCACCTTTTAACAAGCGGTGTTCATGCCGACATAGTGCTTCCATACCAAAATCAATGGATGGATTGGAGTAAATATGTGTCACCCAAAGACACCAAATTAACAGATTCTACTTCCAAGCATGTTGCATTTGGTTGGGGAGATAAAGCGTTCTTTCTTGAAACAAAAACCTGGGACGATATTACATTTGGAACCACCTTCAAAGCACTCTTCTTTTTAGGGACCGGCGCAATGCATGTTACTTATCATAATCAACTTAAGGAGTCTGAATCATGCGTTAAAATTTGCATCAGTAAAGACAATTACATTCAATTAGTCAATTACATTGTAGAGAGTTTTAGTTTCAATGAATCGGGAATCGTCCAGAAAATTGAAGGGGCATCGTACTTTGAAAATGACGTATTTTATGAAGCAAAACGCACATATAGTTTGTTTTATACGTGTAATACTTGGGCTAACAATGGACTGAAATCAGCAAACTTAAAAGCCTGTTTGTGGACACCCTTTGATAGTAGTATTTTCAATAAGTATCAAGATTGATGAATTTAATTTTCGACGTTTTTATAAGGCGTTTTTAATACATCAAGCCCATTTTCCTCAAATTAATTGGAGGAAAAACTTTCTTACGGAGAACTTTATCTATGACAGATCGCTTTGTAATCGCAATACTTACAACGTTTAACGTCATTGGTTTTTTCGAAAGGTATTTCAGGATTCACTATTTCGCTTGCAATTTGATAGAAAACCTGCGCTGTTTCAATGCGCTCATCGGGAGTTAGTCCTTCTATTTTTTTTACAGTTAAGGAAACTAGTCCTAATGAAGGTTGCCGCAAACTAATAATTCCAGGCAGAACATGTAAATTGGAATATTTTTCAGGAGTCATTAAAGCGTATTGCATGAGTTGCAATGCTTTTGCTTTCATAGGATTTTCAATGATGTCGGTTTGAGCATCGAGACTTACATCAGTCGATTTCAATCCACCGCTTTTATAATCGACCACGCGTAAAAAATTTCCAATGCGATCAATTCGGTCTGTTCGGCCTTTAAATGAAATCGGTAAAAGTTCACCTAAAACATCTACATGAATTACTTTTTGCAAATCCCCTTCAATTTTCTCAATGCTAAGCACTTGGCCATCTTCAGCTAACTCGTTTACAAACTGTATTTCAGATTTAATGAAATTTCCAATCATCTTCTCTATCCCTTTATATGTCAGGAGATTGGTGCCACTTTCGAGATCACGAACATCAACTCCCGTATCAATAAAGCTTTGTCGCACTTGATCGTGAATTCGAGGTAGCATATTTTGAAGATCTTCCACCTGAATTACTTTGTTTTCAAAAGGTCGATAGAATACTTCCAAAACACCATGAGCAACTGTCCCCATAACATCAGCGCCAATTTCATCATCTTTCGGACGATCTACTTTGATACCACTTAAATACCTGTAATAAAACTGAAGACTACAATTGATGTAATTCGAAATTCCAGTGGGAGATAGGTTTGATCTATCATCCTTTCCTCCAATGCGATTCATTAATGCATGAAGCAGTTCAGGAGTTTTTTCAATAATAATAGGAAGCTCGGGTGTCATGTTCAATTTCGGAACATATATTTCGCGGGTAATTCGGGTATGCTTGCTTTTTAGTTCTTCCTCCAATTGGGTGATATAACGCGATTGTTCACCTTTCCCAAATTCGTCGGTTTCTGTATTATACACTAGCCAAACATTTTCGGCTCGTTGAATCATTCGGTAAAAATGATAGGCGAAAACAGCATCACGCTCCCGGTATGTAGGTAATTCGAAAAAGCTAGATATGTCGTGTGGAATAAACGAACGTTGTGTTTTGGCAGCTGGTAAAATGCCTTCGTTGACCGACAAAAGTACCAGGTTTTTGAAATCGAGGTTTCTCGTTTCGAGTAAACCCATCATCTGTAAGCCACTTAGAGGTTCACCAAAGAACGGGGAAGTTTGAGTTCGTATTAATTGCTGAAAGATTCGTTGCAATGTCCTCACACTTGTAAAACCCGAAAAGCTTTGACGTAAGTTGTCAATTTGTTGAAGGAGTTTGGATACCGCAAACAAAGCTTCGGTTTCGAGTCCTTGCAATGCTTTACCCGATTTAATTTGTTCTTCACGTAAAAAATCAACTAGGCTTTGCAGAGATTTTATAGCCATTTCGGGATTGTCTTCCCAAGGTTGAAAGAGAAATTCGAGTCGGAATATAATGTTCTTGGATTCGGGCGATTTCTTAATGATGCTTGATATGGGGAAATAAATATGTTTTTCGCGCATCAATTGGTCAACCAAGGGTTGCAAAAGTTCCGTGTGAAGCGCACTTGCCAATGATGGATT
>JBIPLZ010000338.1:0-3081 GCA_044369395.1 Flavobacteriales bacterium
TACAGAAGCAGTTGTTGTAAATCACCCGAATTCAGAGATTTTACCTCAAGGAAAAATGCATGTTCCCAATGTGTTAACTCCAAACAAAGACGGATTCAACGATTCATTTTTTATTGAGGGTCTGCCTCGATACAGCAAACTTATCGTCCGCAATAAAAAAAACAAGGAAGTTTACAAAAGCGAAAACTACCGAAACGATTGGGATGGCGGTGATTTACCTGCAGGAACCTATCAATTTGAATTATTTCTTCCTGATGGAAACCGCATTGATGGGCCGCTCGATATCGTAAGAAAGAAAAACTAAATCGAAAATAATTGATGAAAAGAAACAACCATTTTCGACGAAACAAACAAAGTCGTATAAGTAATAAGGCTGGTTTTGCTCCTGGAACGGTAACATACACGGGCGAGGAACGAAACTTCCACGTTGTGGCGGATATTCTTACGTGGGACGATGAGTATTTCGATGAAAAAAAAGGCGTTTCGATTCATCATATTCATGACGATATTAGCAACACTCAAAAACGCTGGATCAATGTAATAGGCATTCACGACATTTCGGCTATCGAGCAATTGGGGAGAGTTTACAACTTCCACAGTTTGGTTCAAGAGGACATCGCTCATGCAACTCAGCGTCCCAAACTCGACAATTATGAAGATTATCTTTATTTAGTTGCCAAGATGATTGATTTTGATCAAATCGAAAAGACAATCAAAACCGAACAACTCAGTATCATTCTTCGAGGAAATACCATTTTAAGTTTTATTGAAGACGAAGGCGATTTATTTGATGGATTGCGCGATCGTATTCGTAAAGGGAATTTAAAACTTCGAAAAAGTGGGAGTGATTATATAATGTATTGTTTGTTGGATGCCATTGTCGACAATTATTTTGTTGTACTCGAAGGCATTGGAGATCAACTCGAAGAAGCAGAAATAAATTTATTATCGAATGATAAATCGTCCGATTTATCGTTATTGCATGAATTAAAACGGGAATTTATTTTTCTGCGCAAATCCATCTGGCCCATGCGCGAAGTTGTTGGAAGTTTGAGTAGAAGTGAAAATTTACATTTAACCGGCAATACCTCCATATACCTGCGTGATGTTTATGATCATTGCGTGCATGCCATCGACACATTGGAAACTTACCGTGATTTAATTTCAGGAATGATGGATGTGTATTTGAGTTCATTGAGCAATAAGATGAACGAAGTCATGAAAACACTAACCGTCATTTCCACCATTTTTATTCCGCTCACCTTTATTGTAGGTGTTTATGGAATGAATTTCAAAAATATGCCCGAGATTGAAGATACTACGTGGGGATATACAATTATTTGGGGGGTTATGCTCACGATAGGCATGGGCATGGGTATTTACTTCAAACGCAAACGCTGGTTTTAAAAACACTGATTAACAATCTAAAAATCAACATTGCTGTAACTAATACATTCCCAATAGACTCCTATGCGAGTCATTTCCAACACAAATAAATTTCATCCATTTTTAATCAAACTAAGTATGTTTGCAAGCAGAACATTAATCCTCACAATTCTTATGACAACATTGGTTGTTGGAGCCAATGCGCAAGCTCCGCTTATTCCACTTAATGACTTCTTTCGTAATCCAGAAAAAGTTGCATTCCGTATTTCTCCCGATGGAAGACACCTTGCTTTTATGCAACCATGGGAAAATCGCCTTAACATTTTTGTTCAGGAAATTGGCAAAACGGAAGAAGTACAAGTTACCTTCTCGAAAGAGCGCGATATTCAAGGATATTTCTGGAAAAACGACAATCGTTTGGTCTTTCTTCAGGATAAAGGAGGTAACGAAAACTTCCATCTTTTTGCAGTCGATAAAGACGGAAAGAATCAAAAAGAGCTTACTGTAGGTGATGATGTTCGTGCAGAAATCATCGACGATTTATTCGAAAATGAAAACGAAATGATTGTTGGTTTGAATAAGCGCAATCCGGAATTCTACGATGCATACCGAATCAATATCAACACAGGCGAACTGACCATGGTGGGCGAAAACCCTGGAAATATTACCGGCTGGCTAACCGACAATGCAGGCATCATTCGCATTGCAACAACAACCGATGGAATTAACACGGGCGTTTTGTATCGCAATTCTGAAAAAGAACCATTCATCGAATTCATCACGACCAACTTTAAAGAATCGTTTAGTCCATTGTACTTCGATTTCGATGATAAAACCCTGCTTGTGGCTTCCAACATTGGACGCGATCGAACTTCCATTGTGAAATACGATCCAATTAAAAAGAAAGAAATTTCGACCATGTTCGAACATCCCGAAGTAGATGTAAGCAACGTTTTAAGAAGCCGAAAACGCAAAGTCATTACCGGTGTTGCTTATGAAACAGACAGAAGTCATTACCAGTTTTTCGACAAGCAACGCGAAGAATTGCAAAAGAAACTCGATAAGCGATTTCCGGGTTATGAAGTTGCGCTGAGCGGACAAAATCGCAATGAGGACAAATTACTTATTACTGTAAGCAGTGATCGTTCTTATGGCAGCTATTATTTCTACGATTTAACATCGGGCAGTTTTACCAAATTGGCCGATATCAGTCCATGGTTGAAAGAAGATGATTTGGCCGAGATGAAACCAATCAAATACATTGCCCGTGATGGCAAAGTGATAAATGGCTACCTCACATTACCAAAAGGAGTTCCGGCAAAGAATTTACCTGTGGTAATCAATCCACACGGAGGACCTTGGGCTCGCGACGAATGGGGCTTTAATCCCGAAGTGCAGTTTTTAGCAAATCGAGGATATGCCGTTTTGCAAATGAATTTCAGAGGATCGGTGGGTTATGGCAGAAAGTTCTGGGAAGCCAGTTTTAAGCAATGGGGAAAAACCATGCAGGACGACATTACCGATGGTGTAAACTGGATGATTTCACAAGGATTTGCGGACCCTAAACGCATTGCAATTTACGGAGCATCCTATGGCGGATATGCAACATTGGCGGGCATCACACTCACGCCAGATTTATACGCTTGCGCCGTTGATTATGTTGGAGTTTCCAACTTATTTACGTTCATGAGCACC
>JBIPLZ010000426.1:0-11068 GCA_044369395.1 Flavobacteriales bacterium
CTTGTCCTGTATTAGGTTCTCCGTCAAATTCAGCAATTGATGTTGCAATTGATGCATCATTAACATGGTCTTCAGGACTTGGATCAGCTGCAACTTCGTATGATGTATTTTTTGGTTTAGCTGCTGATGCATTGACTTTGGTTTCAGATAATCAAACGGCGACTTCATATTCACCTGCAGGATTGTTAAACAATACTACGTATTACTGGTCGGTTGTTGCTAACAACGCTGGTGGTTCTTCTGCTGATTGTGCTGTAAATAGCTTTACAACAATCGATATTGTTCCGGTTGATGAAATTCTAATGCAGAATGGTACATTAACACTGTGTTCAGGTAATTTCTTCGATACAGGTGGTTCAGCTAATGAATATTTAATAAATGAAGATTTAACACTTACACTTTTCCCATCAACTCCGGGTTCTGTTCTTCAAGTAACTTTTACAGATTTCAATGTTGAAGAAGATTACGATTTCTTGAATATTTACGATGGCAACTCTTTAGCTGCAAATCAAATTGGTTCTTTTACAGGACTTGTTGGACCAGGTGTTGTTACTTCTACTGCTGCTGATGGTTCACTTACTTTCAACTTTACTTCAGATAATTCTGTAACTGAATTGGGTTGGGTAGCAAGTATTTCATGTATTGATCCAAATGTTGCTCCTTCATGTGCTACTAATCTTTCACCAGCTAATGCTGCAACTGGAGTTACAGTAGCTCCTTCTTTATCTTGGTTAAACGGTGGTGGTGTTGTTACTGATTATGATGTATACTTCGGAACTGCTGCTGATGCTTTAGTTTTAGTTTCAGATAACCAAGTAGGATCAACTTTTAGTCCTGGTGCACTATTGGCGAACACAACATACTTCTGGCAAGTAATTCCTTCAAATGGTCCATTGTCTGCTTCTAATTGTGCTGTTTCTTCTTTCACAACTGAAGCGGTTGCTAACATTGTTATGCAAAATGGTTCTCTAACTATTTGTGATGCGAATTTCTTCGATTCAGGAAATTCAACTGCAGATTATTCATCTGATGAGATCTATACATTAACACTTAACCCTGCAACTCCAGGTAATGTATTGGAAGTGAACTTCAGTGCTTTTGATACCGAAGAAGATTATGATTCACTTTATATCTATGATGGTAATTCAATCAATGCACCTTTGATTGGCGCATTCACAGGTGTAAATTCTCCAGGGTCTATTCAATCAACAGCATCTAACGGATCTTTAACTTTTGTTTTTGTATCTGATGAGAGTTTTGAATATTCAGGATGGAATGCTTCTGTAACTTGTGTTAATCCTGAATCTGTTCCAAATTGTGCAACGAATCTTGTTCCTGCTGATGCATCATCAAACGCATCTGCTTCAGCTACAACATTAAGTTGGATTTCTGGAGGCGGTGGTGTTACTGGATACGATGTTTATTTCGGTACAGATGCAGCTGCTCTTGTTTTAGTATCTCCAAATCAAGTTGGAACATCATATACAGCTTCTTCTTTAGATTTAAATACAACATACTTCTGGCAAGTTGTAGCAATCAACCAAAATGGTTCTGCTGTAGATTGCCCAGTTTATTCTTTCACTACTTCTTCTGTTCTTGATATCAATATGTTTACGGGTACAGTTTCTACATGTGATGCAAACTTCTTCGACATGGGTGGAGTTGGTGGAACTAATGCTACTGATACCAATGTGAATCCTCCTGCAGGAAATTACTCTGATGATCAAGATCAAACATTAACCATTACTCCAGCTAATGCAAATTCAGCTGTTCAGGTAACGTTTAATAATTTCAGACTTGAGGCTAATTGGGATTTCTTAACTATCTACAATGGTCCAGATAATACATATCCTCAAATTGCAGGTTCACCATTTACTGGTCTTGTAGGTCCAGGTGTTGTTACTTCTACTGATGCATCTGGTGCATTAACATTTAATTTTACGTCTGATGCTTCAGGAACCCGCTTAGGTTGGGATGCTTCTATATCTTGTGTTACTTCAGGTGTTGCTCCTGATTGTGCTGTAAATTTATCTCCAGCAGATGGCGCTGTTGATGTTTCTTTATCTGCTCCGTTTACGTGGACTGCAGGTCCTGTTCTAACATCTAGTTATGATGTTTACTTCGGTAACTCACCAACTACAATGGTTTTACAATCGAACGATCAAACTGCAACTTCTTGGACACCTCCATCATTGGTTCAGTTATCAACGTATTATTGGACAGTCGTAGCTAACAATGCATCAGGTTCTTCTGTAGGTTGCGATACACTCTCGTTTACAACTGGAACACAGGCTTCTTATTGTGTTGCTGAGCATATTGGAACTTTTACTCCTTTAGATTGTTCAGGTTTTGGACAAGAATTTATCAATGTTGCTACCATTGGAACAATTGTTAATTCAACAGGATGTTCACCTGAACCAGCATATTCTGATTTTACTTCATTAAGTACTACTGCAATTCAAGGCAATACTGTTCCGGTTAGTTTTGAAATAGGAAACTATTTCACAACAGACAGAATTATTGTTTGGGCTGACTGGAATCAAGATGGAGATTTCTTGGATGCTGGTGAGGAGTCTTTAAATTCTATTACCCCTGGAACTGGAATTATTTCTGGAAACATTGCTGTTCCTGCTGGAGCTTCTCTTGGAGCAACTCGCTTACGTGTTCGTTTGTTCTGGGGAACTCCAACTTCATTCGATCCTTGTGGTAATCCATCTAATGGATATGGCGAAACTGAAGATTATACTGTTGTTGTTGAAGCTTTAGATGAGGCTCCATTATGTTCTACTAATCCTGTTCCTGCTAATGCTGCAGTTGATGTTTCAGCTAACCAATCTGTTCTTTCATGGACTGATGGTGGTGGTTCTGCAACGTATGATGTTTATTTTGGTACTACTTCTGGAAGTCTTGTTCTTGTTTCTGACGACCAAGTTGGAACGTCTTTCGATCCAGGTACTTTAGATTTAAACACAACGTATTACTGGCAAGTTGTTCCAACCAATTCTATTGGAACGAACAATACATGTTTGGAAACTAGTTTCACTACTGGTGGTAATGTTGATGTAATTATGTCTAATGGTAGTGTTACAACCTGTGGTGCTAACTTCTATGATTCAGGAAATAGTACTGGAACGTATCAGGATGATGAAAACTATACATTTACTTTCTTCCCTGATCAACCAGGAAATTCTATCCAAGCTGTGTTTAATTCTTTTAATACAGAGTTAAATTATGATGGTCTTTATGTTTACAATGGTCCTGATACCAATTCACCTTTAATACCTTCTGCAAATGGTCCATCATTTGGTCTTCCAATTGGAGGAGCATGGCAAGGAACAAACATAGCTCTAGGACCATTTACCTCATCACACCCTACTGGCGCTTTAACATTCGTTTTCGTATCTGATGCTTCTGTTACACGTCCTGGATGGGATGCAACTATCTCATGTGTTGATGCAACTCAACTACCAAATTGTGCAATTATTACATCAGGTCCTGCCGACGGCGCAACTGATGTTTGTGTAAACGAAGCTGTTTTCACTTGGACATCCGGATTAGGTGTACCTGCTAATGCTTATGATGTGTATTTTGATGCGGGAACTGGTCCAATTTTGATTTCTGATGATCAAACAGCTACTACATTTGATGTGGGTGTTTTAGATACCAATTCAACGTATACAATTCAAATTGTACCTTCTAATGCAAATGGTGAAGCTGTAGGTTGTGAATCAATTACATTCACAACTGGAACTTGCTTAAATTACTGTGATGCAGGTGCAACTATTTGTGACGAATACATTGCAAATGTGCAAATGGGTAATATCAATAATGCTACCGATTGTACTGCTGGTGGTTACAATGATTATACTTCTATTTCTGCTGATGTGTTTGTTGGAACTCCTTCACCAATTACAATTTCAAACGGTCCAAATACTTATACTTCCGATCAGTGTGGAATTTGGGTAGACTGGAACCATGATGGTGATTTCACAGATGCTAATGAGACTATTTCTGTAACTGGTACGCCAGGTGAAGGTCCTTATACAGCATTAATCAATGCTCCAGTAGATGCATTTATCGGTACAACTACTATGCGTGTTCGTATTATGTTTACAGGTACTCTTTCTCCTTGTGGAACAGCAACCTATGGTGAAGTAGAAGATTATTCTATCAATGTATTCGGACCACTTGCTTGTCCATTCCCGAATAACATTACTACTTCCGAGACTACTACAACCAATACTGTATTAACTTGGGATGAGGTAACTAGCGCATTAGAATATCAAATTCGTTACCGAGCTGCTTCTGAACCAACTTCTGTTGCAACTTGGTCAACACCTTTGGTTGTTGCTGCTCCACTTACTTTCTCGTTCTTAGAAAATCTAACTACATGTGAAGATTATATTCTTCAAATTGGTAGTGTATGTGAATTAGGAACAGAAGCAACATTCTCTTCAAATATCCTATTTGGAACACGTTGTATCGAATGTACTTCCGATTTAACTGCTGAAGGCGAAGATTGTGGTCAAGATCTTAATGGCGGTTGTAATTCTGGTGTGTTTGGTTCTATTGCTTGCGGTGAAACTATTTGTGGTACGTCATTCTATAATGGAACAAACCGCGATACAGACTGGTTTAGTTTTGATGTTGCAACAGATGGTATTTATACGGTGAATGTTTTAGCTGAATTTGATGGTACTGTTATTTTCGCAAACACTGCTGATTGTAACAATATCGTAACTCCAGGTCAAGGTAATTTCTTTGCAGGAGAAGCATTAACGCTTTCAACTTCTTTAGTTGCTGGAACATATTCAGTGATTTTAGTTCCTTCGTTCGATCAACCAGCATTTGATTGTACTGATTTCAACGCTTACACTTTAAGCTTAAGCAGCGGAGATACTCAAATTGCTCCAGTTGCTGACATTTGTGAAACAACTGCGCCATTCGATTTATTTGCTACTCCGGTTGGAGGTATTTGGACTGGTACTGGTGTAAGTGCTACTGGTACATTTGATCCGTCAATATCTGGAATAGGTTCTTTCGAACTTACTTACTTAGCTGTTGGAACAGGATGTGCTTCTTCCGCCTCAATTACAGTTAATGTAATTGCTGCTCCTGTTGTTGATTTTGTAGGTCTTGCTGCTTCTTATTGCTCAAGTGTTGAAAATGTTGTGTTAACAGGTATTCCAGCTGGTGGTGTATTCTCAATTAATTCATCTGCTCCAGGTGCTATTAATGGAAACGTATTTAATCCAAGTGCACTTGATGCTGGTACATATGATATCACTTACATTGCAAATGCTGGTGGATCATGTGCTGGAACAATTACACAATCAGTAATCATCACTGATGGTCCAGTTGCTTCTATTGATAATCTTGCTGCTGCAACATGTGCTCAAGATGCGGTAATCAATTTAACAGGAACTCCAGCTAACGGAGTATTCAGTGGTAATGGTGTTGTAGGTTCAACATTCGATCCTTCAGTATCTGGAACAGGTCCTCAAACAATCACATATACTATCTCTGAAGCTGGTAATGTTTGTCCAGGTATCGCAACTGCGGTAATTCAAGTGAATCCTTCTCCAGTTGTTACGTTAAGTGGTGTATCTGGTGATTATTGCTTGAATTCTGGTTTAATTACTATGATTGGTACTCCAGCTCTTGGTTCATTCTTAGTTGATGGTGTTGCTTCTGGTTCAACATTCGATCCTTCAACAGCTGGTCTTGGTTCACATGTTCTTCGTTATGAATTTAACAACGGAACTTGTACTGGATTCAGTGAGGTAACTGTTAATGTGGTTGATAATTTATCTGTAACATTCAACACTATTCCAAGTCCTATTTGTTCTTCAAGTGATCCAATTGTTTTGACTTCAACTCCTGATGGTGCTGTATTCAGTGGTCCTGGTGTTGTTGGTGTTAATACATTTGATCCTTCACAAGCTGGAGCTGGAACTCACACAATAACTGCTACTTATACAAACGGTAATTGTTCAGCTACAGCAACACAGGCTATTACTGTAAACCCTGCTCCAACCGCAAGTTTCAATTATGGTGCTAACGGTGCTACTGTATCATTTACGAATAGTTCTACAAACGCTACAACGTATTCATGGGATTTTGGTGATGGAAGTGCATTAAGCACTGAAGTTAATCCTTCTCATACATACACTACTAACGGATCATTTACGATTGTACTTACTGCAACTACTCCTAATTGTGGAAGCAGTACATTCACAACTCTAATTGATCTATCTGTAGGTATTGGAAGTATCGATGGAGTTGATATGATTCAATTGTATCCAAATCCAACTTCTGGTAACGTTACACTAGCTTTCAATTCATTAAATCAGCAATCGTTTAATGTTCGTATTACTGATGCAACAGGTCGTTTAATTCAAACTGAATCAATGACTAATTACATCGGTAAATTCAACAAAACGTTCGATTTAAGTGAAAGTGCTAAAGGTGTTTATCTATTCACTGTAGCTTCTGAAAAAGGATCAATCAACTTCCGAGTTGTTCGCGACTAATCAGATAATCTTATAAAACGAAAGCCGCTCTATTCAAATGGAGCGGCTTTTTTGTTTAGTAATTTTTGACCTTTAACCTTTAATATTTAAACCTTCTAATTTCTAACTTTCCTCCCGAAGGTTTCAGCCCAAAAGAGCTTCTACTCGGGATTAACCATTCCAAAGTTTCGGCATAGACTCAGTAAGAACTGATTAACTTTCCCCTTTATCCTTTTCACTTTTCCCTTAATCCTTTTCCCTTAATCCTTTCCCCTTCCCCCTTGAATTCGATTACACATAAAAAAATCCCGAAGGCAAATTGTGCTTTCGGGATTTTTCATAATGAGAATATTTTTATTCTCTCAGTCTATTGCTTCACACAATGCATTGAAAATCTCTTCAACTGTTCCAATTCCATGAATCTCTTTGTACTTGTTTTGAGCATTGTAATGCGCAGCTACAGGAGCTGTTTTAGCATTGTATTCATTAATTCGTTTTGCAATAATAGAAACATCCTGATCGTCGCTACGGCCTGAATGTTTACCACGATTTAACAAACGAGTCACTAATTCTTCATCGTCCACTTTAAGCGCCAACATGGAAGTGATTTCTGTTCCAACTTCAGTCAATAATGAATCTAATGCCTCGGCTTGTGGAATTGTGCGAGGAAATCCGTCGAAAATAAATCCGTTTGCACTTGGATTGTTTTCCAATTTTGAACGAATCATGCCAATCACCACTTCATCCGGAACAAGTAGACCTTGATCCATAAGGTGTTTTGCTTCCAATCCTAATTTTGTACCCTCCGTAATTTCGCTTCTTAGCAAATCTCCAGTTGATAAATGAATAAGTTTGTAATGGTTCACAAGATGTACAGATTGTGTTCCCTTTCCAGCACCTGGAGGTCCGAATAGCACGAGGTTTAGCATAATGTTCAATTAGATAAGTTGATAAATGTCAGGCAAATTTCGTCCAATTCCGTTTAAGTCCAAACCATATCCAACAACAAATTTGTCAGGAATGGAAAAACAAACGAAATCAGGTTTGATTGGAACTTTCACAGAATCGGGCTTTAATAATAAAGTCGCTATTCGAATAGAAGAAGGATTTTGTAATTCGAGTTGAGAGATGATTTTTTGCATTGTGATTCCAGTATCAATAATGTCCTCAATCACAATCACATCGCGCCCAGCAATTTCTTCTTGTAAACCCACAATTTCTTTAACTGTTCCGGTGGAAGTTGTTCCGGAATAGGAAGACAATTTAATAAAACTCAACTCACAAGGCACTTCAATTTTCTTCAAAAGATCGGATGTAAACATAAACGCACCATTTAAAACGCTGATAAAAATGGGTTTTTTATCAGCATAAAGCACATTCATTTCGTTGGCTATAGTTTGTATAGCTAGCTGAATCTCTTGGTCTTGAATGTAAATTCCAAAGGTTTTATCTTCTATTGTAACTTGTTTCATATTCCTGAGCCAAAATATGCAATTTATACATGCCACATGGTATCTTTGACCAATGCAAATCTTCGAAAAAAATAAAACAGTTTTAGGAATATTAGGAGGGGGCCAACTTGGCCGCATGTTTATTCAAGAAGCCATTTCACTGGATATGCATATTGCTGTTCTTGATCCTGATATTCATGCACCTTGTAGCTCACTTGCCACAACCTTTATTCAAGGTAATTTTAAAGACTTCGATACCGTTCTGAATTTTGGACGAAGCGTCGATTTACTTACTATAGAAATTGAACAGGTCAATGTTGATGCCTTATTTCAATTGGAAAGTGAAGGTGTTGCCGTTTATCCTCAACCCGCAGTTATTAAGATAATCCAAGATAAAGCGCTTCAGAAACAGTTTTTTATTGATAATCAAATTCCCACATCTGCTTTTATTTGTGTTGAAGGTAAAACAGAGGTTGAAATGCTTGATTCATCATGGTTCCCATCGTTTATGAAAAGCCGTAAGGATGGCTATGATGGGAAAGGAGTTCAATTTTTAAAGTCAGTTAATGATGTTGCCTTGGCTTTTGAAACCGCATCCATTATTGAAAAAGCTGTTGATGTAAAGTTGGAGTTCTCGGTTATTATTGCATCGAACGGTCAAGGTGAAATCGCTTCTTTTCCGCTTGTAGATATGGAGTTTGATGAAGCATTAAATCTTGTAGATATTCTCTCTGCCCCTTCAAAATTATCGGAAGAAATTCAGCAAGAAGCGCTTCAAATTTCAAATAAAATAGTTCTGGCATTAGGAATTCGTGGAATTCTCGCCATTGAATTTTTTCTCACTCAGGAGGGAAAAGTTCTTGTAAATGAATTAGCACCTCGCACTCATAATTCAGGGCATCACACCATTGAAGGAAATATTACTAGTCAATTCGAACAACATTTTCGTGCCATTATGGGTTGGCCATTGGGCGACACACGTACGATAATGCCAGCTGTTATGGTAAATTTGTTAGGCGAAAATGGTCATTCTGGAATTGCTAAATACGAAGGAATTCAGGATGTTTTAGCTATTTCAGGTGTTTATCTTCATCTTTACGGGAAAAAGGAAACGCGACCCAATCGTAAAATGGGACATGCTACTATTATAGCAGCCGATTCTGAAACAGCCCATCGAAATGCACAACTCGTTAAAAATTATTTACGCATTATAAGCTAAGAAATTATGAACTCAGAAAAAGCACTTGTCGGAATTGTAATGGGGAGCAAAAGTGATCTTCCTTTAATGCAAGCCGCTGCAGTTCAATTGGAAAAATTTTGTATTCCTTTCGAAATTACCATTCTATCTGCTCATCGAACTCCCGAACGGATGGTTGAATACGCTGAAACTGCTCGTAATCGTGGATTGAAAGTGATTATTGCGGGTGCGGGTGGCGCGGCTCATTTACCTGGAATGATTGCTTCTCTTACTACCCTTCCTGTTATTGGTGTTCCTGTAAAATCATCCAATTCTATTGATGGTTGGGATTCCATTTTATCCATCTTGCAAATGCCTAATGGGGTTCCTGTAGCAACAGTTGCGCTTAATGGAGCTGTAAATGCAGGGATTTTGGCTGCTCAAATTGTTTCCATCTCTGATGATGCGATTACTGAAAAACTTCTTCAGCATAAATCCGAAATGTCTAATCAAGTTATTGATTCGCTCTCTTCGGTTGATGAATTGTCGTTTAAGTATCGATTGCCTTCTGCATTTTAACGTGTTATTCACAATGCATTGCTGTTTGAAAAATAAGCATGTATTTTAGATGCGAATGAAAAAACAAATACTCTCTGTAATCCTTTGTTCAGTCGTGCAAATGATTTTTGCAGGAAACGACAATTTGCCTTTTGGAGCTCGATCTGCAGGTCTTTCCAATGCATCGGTGACTTTATCGGATGTATGGTCTGTTCATCACAACCAAGCGGGCTTGGGTTTTCTAACAAGTGCATCGGCTGGTGTGAGTTATGAAAATCGCTTTCTAATACCGGAACTTGGTTTGAGCGGCGCTGTTGTAGCATTGCCGCTAAAGAATCAAAAAGGGTGCTTCGGCTTGAGTATGCGAAAATTCGGATATTCCCAATACAGCGAAAGCAAAATTGGATTGGCATTCGGGCGTGCTTTTGGCGATCACTTGAGCATTGGAATGCAACTCAATTATCAAAACGTTCAATTTGCTGACGTTTATGGTAGTCGCAATACTTTTACGTTTGAAGCGGGTGCAATCTATAAACTATCACCCGACTTAACTATTGCAGCGCATGTTTACAATCCCAATAGAGCTCGCTTAACTGAACTCGAACAAGATCGCTTGCCTGTCTCCATGCGTTTAGGTATGCGGTATCAATTTTCGAAACGTGTCTTTATTGCACTCGAAACCGAGAAAGATTCATATAACAAACCCGTCATGAAGGCTGGCTTGGAATATATGGCTGGAGATGTTTTGTTTCTTCGTGCCGGAGTGGGAAGTCAACCGCTGAGCACTGCTTTTGGTTTTGGATTGAAGCTAAAACGGATGCAGGTCGATATGTCGGGCAATTTTCATCCAGTCCTTGGATTTACACCACAGTTTTCTCTTTCATACCAATTCCGCGGTTAATTATGTGGAAGAGCATTCTATCCATTTTAATCATTCTTCTATTCTTTCAAGTAGATTTCGCATTTTCGCAAGTGAGTCCAAAGAATGATAATTTTCTGGAAAAGAAAATTGAAACAATTGCTGAAAATACATCCGACGATGTTGATTATACCAATGTTTTTGAGAATCTCGCTTTTCTTCAAGAGCATCCCATGGATTTAAATTCTGCGACGGTTGATCAACTCGAGCAACTTATGATGTTGAATGATTTTCAGATTGCCAATCTCATCAATCATCGCGAAAAGTATGGAAAGCTTCTTTCTGTATTTGAATTACAAGCTGTGGAAGGATATGACCTTCCTCTGATTTATCAAATGTTGCCTTATGTGGAAGTTAATCGTGATTTAAATCGATTGAATATCTCGCTCAAAGACATGATGCGTTATGCGAATCAGGAGATATTTTTCAGGGTATCTCAAAACATCGAACA